>JBIKNE010000133.1:0-6170 GCA_044358855.1 Bacteriovoracaceae bacterium
AACCCCATGGGGCGTTATACAGATGAGTTTCTAATAAACGCTCAAACGTGATGAAAGGCTTTTCGTAGTAGATAATCGCCTCAATCTCTGGTAGCCCTATCTTGGCTTCATTGAGTAGATACTGAATTGATTGTAGCGGGAAACTGCTATCATGCTTTATTCGGCTAAACCTTTCTTCTTGAGCGGCGCCAACAAGAGTTCCGTTCCTTAAAAGTGCAGCCCCACTATCATGATAAAAGCACGATATCCCTAAGATATAGCAAGCTTTCATATTAAAAAAATGAATATATGAAAGGTGCGTAAGGATTTGTGGGTGAAACCATGAGGAACAGCCCAAAGACAAGTAATGCAACTATGATCGGTAGCAACCATAGCTTTTTTCGCTCAATACAATATCTCCAAATGTGTTTTATCATTTTAAATTTATTTCACCTTATTGCCGGTTAATGATTCTAAGCGTGCGCCCGAATCATCTACAACTATAAACTTATCCGACTTCGGTGGAAATCCATTATTGAGATACAATTTTTCATTAAATTCCCAACTATCCAATACATGACTATGACCCCCCAGAACAATATCAACATGAGGAGGAGTCATTTGTTTTACGCCAATTCGAAATTTTTCCCTGATGTTTTCTTCATTAAAACGCTTCACTCCATATGCGCGCGATTTTTTACTGGCTTTCTCTCCTGCATAATCCAAGAAGGCGAGAGGCATGAAATAATTCGCAATTATAGAAAGCCACGGCTGTTTTATGAATGCCTTATATTTTAAGTATGTAATGTCCTCTCTATTGTATTCGTCTCCGTGACCCAATTGGACACATTTGTCACCAACCATAATTATTAGATCGTGTGGAAGCACGATAAACCGTTCCGCTGCTTCTTTGCTCCATTTCTTAGCCGCTTGCTTACACAAGCGAGTCAAATGCATGTCGTGGTTGCCCTCAGCTAAATAAACTGTTCTTCCTTGCTCGCAAAAAGATTGAATCCTGTCAAAAAATGGTTTCCACCTTTTTAGGTAGGCAGAATGATGGCCCGCCATTAGGTCAAATATATCTCCCAAGAGTCCAATATGGGTTGCTGATTGTGTGAGGGGGTGATCAAAGAAATGCTGAAGACACTGATAGCCATCATCGTTAATTGAACGAATATGAATGTCTGATATAGTGACTAAACGCATACAGCGTTATGTTAGCACAGAGAAAGGCGTCCTCTCAAACGGCCTTTTCATCAATCGCGACATTTTCAAAGACAAATTTTGTCAGTAAATCCTGTTCTTTCTTTTGAAGTGAGTCAAAGGTGAAAGTTACCTTCCATGCCTTGTAGGGATGTTCTTGAGATTCTATCTCATTCAATTCTTGAACCCTTAGAATGCTAGCAGTTATCACAATTTTCTGATCGTTAATAATAAGTTCGACATTTTTAAGTTTTTCACCGGGTATAAAATGCCGCGATTCAGCTCTTGTCGCAAGAAAGGTGAGCCCTCCGGCACTCAGATCATAGAGACCTTTTCCGTAGAACTGCTTTGTAGGTTGTGACGCTGCCAATGTTTTGCAGAATTGAACTCTAAGCTTCGGATGATTGCTGGCTTCCATTCGAAGATTTTTTCTTCTGTCTACTTGAGCAATAAATTTTGGAAATTGCAAAGACAGACTGCCGTTGCTTTCAAATTGCTTAACTGAACATTGAAAGAGCAGGGAAGAATTCGGGAGAAAGAAGTTGAGATGATCAGCTCCACCAAGTACATGCTGAAATATCTCTCTCGAATCTTCTGCTGGGGCTACTACTAGCTCACCTTTCGCTTTCTTAATTACCTCGAAACGAACTGGCGCCAGAACTTTTTTATCACCTACGATTCGCCAAATAAAAGCTTCATCGTTACGTTCTTTAGCACTTAGTAGTTGATGCCCAATCATTTTTTGATCGTGCATTTTTTTTAATTTGTTACCACTCAAGTGCAGCACACAAGCTCCCAGAGACTCCCAAAAAACCCACCGTGATTAATCTCACGGTGGGAATGGGTCTTTTTTCAAGGCACGAAAGCTACAGGATTACGACACTAGCTTAAGTGCTGATGCAGGAATGTCATTTGCCTGCGACAACACAGCAGTACCTGCTGCTTTCATAATATTAATCGAAGCCAGCTTAGCAGATGAAGCCGCAACATCTGTATCTTCGATACGCGAACGAGCTGCTTCTTGGTTTACTGCCGCAATTTCAAGGTTTGAAATCGAAGATTGAAGTCGCGATTGCATCGCACCCAAATTCGCTCGATATCCACTCACCTTATCAATTGCCTGGTCGATTCTTTCTAGGTTGGATGAAGCATCACTTTTTTCGGTTAAGCTTGTTCCTCCTACTCCTAAACTTTCAACCGTTGCATCTGTGGAGCCAGCATCGAATTCGATGCGGTTTTCCTCACCGCCAAATGCGCCGACTTGGAATTGCATACTATCGCCTTCACCTTTCAGTAAGGCCTTACCGTTGTAATTGGTCGTAACGGCGATACGATCCAATTCTTGTGTAAGCTGTTGGTACTCCATATTGAGATACCCACGCTCTTGCTGTCCTACGGTGTCAGACGCCGCCTGGACAGATAGTTCGCGCAAGCGAGACAGAATGTTTGTGGACTCGTTTAAGCCCCCTTCTGCTACTTGCACCATTGAGATGGCATCGTTGGCGTTCCGAGTGGCCATCTTGAGACCCTTAGTTGATGCCTCTAATTTCTTGGCAATCGCCAAGCCCGCAGCATCATCCGCAGATTTCGTTATTCGTTTACCGGAACTCAGTCGAGCGAATTCCGCTTCTTGCTCAGAGGAGTTGACTCGCAAATTCCTCTGCACCTCTTGCGAGGCTATGTTGGTATTAATCCTTAGACCCATGAACTTTCTCCTTTCAACAGACGTACCTTGATGCCGTGAGGATCCCATACCCCCACTTCGAATCTCTGATCGGATAACTCAGATAATTCTTAAGGAAAAACCGATTATTTAAGTCGGAAAAGAGAAAAAAAGCCTTGTTACAAGCACTTAGCTTTCAAATTAAGCCAAACAAAATAAATAGGGTGCTCTGTAGTTTTAGCCAGTTAGGGCGGAGTGCCTAAGATTATGGACGGGGGTCTAGTTGAATTTTATTTATGACCGATGTGGTTGAATATCCATCTACGAAGTTCAAGGAGAGCACTTCACCCCCCCAACTAATCACTTCACGACCTCCAACAATTTGATCAATCTTCCAGTCGCCACCTTTCACTAAAACTTTTGGGCGAATTAATTTAATTAATTCGAGAGGTGTGTCTTCTTCAAAAATTTCGACTGCATCAACGCAGCGAAGATTTTGCATCACAAACATTCTATCAAGTTCGTTATTAATAGGGCGTTGAGGACCCTTAAGACGTTTCACACTTGCATCGGCATTTAGGCCGACAATCAATGCATCACCAAGTTTACGAGCTTCATTTAGGTAAGTGACATGACCACGATGGAGAATATCAAAACAGCCATTCGTGAAAACAATTTTCTTACCATCAAAACGTTTTAAAAAATTTTGAGTCTCAAGCGACAACTTCACAGATGAACTACTTTCGTTCCAGTAATTTTGCTAGGAACATCGACAGCATTGGTTAATCCAAAACTTACAAATCCAGCTAAAGTAAGAAGTGCACGGAAAAATATTTTCATCATTGGAAGATTGGTCGTTGTACTTAGACTTAAACCTATCAAATCTTTACCTAGTGAGCGGCCCTGAAACTTCTCTAGTAGAGTAAAATAAAGAATGAAGTATGCAGAGAACAATACTCCAAGAGTAGAAACAGTCAGAGAATCAAAAGCAAAAAGCTCAAGCCAAAATGGAAGACCAGTTAGAAGCGACACAGATTCTATTGTGATTATGCTTAAAGCACTTATAAGCGCCATATCTATCACGAAAGCAGCTAATCGAAGAGATTTTGAAGCAATCTTCTCCGTCACTTCTTCTCTATGTAATTCAACAACAGGGGCTTGTTTGTTGTTATAAAACAGAGCTAAGTCATTTTGAACAAACTCTTTAGGAGCATTCGCAAGCGTTGTGATTTCTAATTTATGTTGCTCGAACGGGTGAACCTGACGGACGGGCTGACGAGTATTGTGAGCTGAACGCTCGACCATCACTCTTGTTGCTTCTTTCACTGCCTCAGTGGCTTTGTTACCTTGATGAAAGCCTAGTCCTTCACTAAGAGGTTTGAAGTCGAAATCTTCAAAGAGATCCACAGTCGGTTGCTGCTTGCGAGAATTTGACTGTGATTGAGGTTGAGGTTGTTCCATATGTGATCTCCTCTTTAAAGATTACTTGAAGCCACTCAGGGCTTCAAGCTTTGAGCGTACCACCAACCAATACCGGCCATCATCGCTGTGGGCGCTCTTAAAATTGGTGTTGGTAAACTGACAACATGAGTACTTTTAAAGCTCTTCAAAATTTTTCTCTCGTCATCAGAAAAGCCACCTTCTGGGCCAATCACCAGAATGGAACTTTTGCCGGGCTTAGATGACGGAGTCGCATGGGGGTCAATATCCATCAAATGAATCTGGTCAAACTGATCAAGCGGGCAGTCGGAAAGCTCTGAGCAGTGAATAATCTCAGGTTTCCACGGATTATTAGATTGCTCCATGGCGCTTTGCAACAAAGCATCAACTCGACTCGCGTCTGGTAGCTTCTCCTGAGAGAAGGCACCACGATAAAGATAGATCTTTCGTACTCCTAACTCTGTCGCTGACTTAAGCATAATTTCGAGAGCATCTTTTTTGGGAGTAAATAGCAGTAAGTCGCAGTTGGTAGATTCAAGTGCACGCGTGGCCGATTTAATTTTAACTGTCAGTTCGCGCTTACCAATTTGATTAATTTGTCCGAATCCTTTGAGCCCCCTACCATCCAGTAGAACGAGTTCATCATTAATTCTTACTCGTAAAACGTTCACCAAGTGATGAAAAGCATCACCCTCAATTGTGAGTTCGGTATTTTCCGCAAACCCATTTGGTAAATAAGCCGCTTTCAAGATTTCTTCCTCAACACGATACATCCCCAATCTTGCTTGGTATCTTGATTCACTAATTCGATTGAGGGATTTGTTAAATAGAATTCTAGCGTTTCAGATAATTGTGACTTCAAGAGACCCGACAAAATGAGATATCCCGATTCTGCCGTTCGTTCGATTAAATAATCTCGCTCTTCATGCAGAATATTCTGCAGGATATTGGCAAAAACGATTGGAAATTGTGTCATGGGACGTTCATCTAAGAGCAAGAGATCAACGCGATCAGAGTTGATCTGATTGAGTGCCATGTTTTGAGTACAGTTACGATGTGCTTCGGGATCAATATCCACCATGAGTGCACGCCAATCGGGAAAATACAATAAGGTGGCCAAGCCCAAAATTCCAGACCCTGAACCATAATCTAAAACGGTATCTTTCTGATTGAGTTCGGACTTAAGTGCTAAAAATGCTTTGAGACAAAGAAATGTTGTTTCATGAGAGCCTGTGCCAAATCCCATGCCGGGATGAATACGAATAACTCTTTCGGTGGAATTTGTTTCAATTTTTTCCCATTCTGGAAGCACCACCAGCCCACCGGGCACATGAATTGGACGGTAATGTTTTTTCCATTCCGCATTCCAATCTTCATCTACCTTTGTTTCAAGCTGGGCTTCGCACAAAAATTTTGTTTGCAAGGCGAGAAGAAAGTTTTTTGCCACTTCTTCTTGATCGCCCGAGAAAAAGAATTTGTAATGAAAGCTACCAGCGTGCATGACCGTATCAACTTCTTCCAGAACATCGAGTGGAAGATCTCCCCCTGAATAAGAACGCATCCCCAGGAGTTCATCGACCTCGGGTTCATTGAGAGAATATTCTTCAATACCTAAGCAAGAATAAACTTCCATCGCGATCGATTGAAGTTCGGCAGCAGCTTCTGCGTCAGTTAAATTAAAGGCAGTGACTAGGTGATAGCTCATAATTGTTCCTGCTAAATAGGGTTTTATAGCCCTTTGGGCCAGCTTTGAGAGGATATAATATTTTCACTTTCTGGACTTAAGCCCGGTACACTGCTAAAACTCAGTCCCGACTATGACATCACCCGTATTTCTAATTGGCATCTGCGGCGGTTCCGGCTCGGGAAAAACCACCTTTGCCCA
>JBIKNE010000134.1:0-6147 GCA_044358855.1 Bacteriovoracaceae bacterium
AGCTAATAACTGGTTTGAAGCGCCAAAGAGAGTCCAGAATTTTGTCCACGAACCTTCTTGCATGGTGAATAAAATCAAAGCAGGAATGGCGAGTGTTAAAAGTGTTCCTAGGATGGCGCCCATTCTGCCTTTGAGTCCTGTCAACTCTTGAATCAAGTAGCGACCCAAACGAGTGGAGACATCCAGCGTATCAAAGACAAAAGTTGAAAACGCCATGGCTCCAAAGGTGGTAGCAAAGGCGAGTTTGTCTTTACCGATGATGAGCGTGAGATAATCTCCAATACCGCGGCCATAGATCGTGCCGGGCTTAAGCCCTTTAACTTCTGAGGGGGCCATGATCATGATAATGGCGAGAGCGATCAAAGCGACAAAGGCTTCGGCCAGCATGGCACCGTAGCCCACGCCGTGCATGTCGCATTCTTTATCAATTTGCTTGGAGGTTGTGCCGGAACAAACGAGGCCATGGAATCCTGAACATGCTCCGCAGGCGATGGTGACAAAGAGAAATGGAAAGAGAGTTCCTCCGGTGGCCGGATTAAAACTGGTAAAGGCCGGCTGTTGAATGGTGTAGTCACCAAAAAATAAACCAATCACTCCAATCGCAAGGGCAGAGTAGAGCACAAATCCGCCCAAGTAGCCTCGTGGTTGCAATAAGGCCCAAACCGGAACAACACTCGCAACAGCACAGTAACCCAGAATCATCAGACCCCATGTGAGCGAGTCAAAAACAAACCAGTGAGAATAGAAAGTTCCCGCCCAACAAGTAAGAAATGTCAGTGGCACAAAAATCACTGTAATGAGCCAGAGTGGTGGTTTGAGGAATCGCTCCACAAAACCCAAGACGACTGACAAAAGCATATAACTGATGCTCGCCCAAGCGACAGCACCCCCGGGATGAAAGGCAAGATCAAGGCCCACCATTTCTTCGGGACGAGTGGCGAAACTTCCCGCAGTGATATCTGTAAAGGCGACAATGATATAGAGAAGAGAGATCCAGATAAACGCCATCATGGCACGTCCGGCGGTTTTACCCAAAAGATTACCGGTGATGTCGGCGATCGAATGGCCACCGTGACGAACACTTAAAGTGAGCGTTGAGAAATCATGAACGGCACCGATGGTTACAACACCCAGAGAAATCCATAAGAGACAAGGCAGCCAGCCGAAATGCTGACAAGCAACGATGGGGCCTGCGATGGGACCTGCTGCTGCGATGGCAGAGAAGTGTTGAGCAAAGAGGTAGAAGGGTTTAGTGGGGACAAAGTCTTGGCCGTCTTCATGGGTGTGAGCGGGAGTTTGTCTTTTATTATCTAAACCAAATTGCCGTGCTACCCAGCCACCGTAGAGATGGTAGCTCACGGCGAGGAAACCATAAAGACGATGGCGATCAGTGGGAGTGACATAATTATTTTTTATCTTTGCGGCATTCACCGCGGTATTTCACATAACCTGTTTTGCAGCTCCAAGTATGCCCATCTTCATTGAGATAACTATGCTTAGGTAGTTTTACTTTTTCGCATCGATCTTTTTGATGGATATATCCTTTGTCACACTCCCAGCCCCACAAGTTTTTAACCTTGTGGGCATTTTTAGGAATCTTTTGCGCATGACTCGCAAAGCTTATGAGTACGAGAAGAAGCGCAAAAAATTTCATTTCGAGGCCTTTTGTTTGAGGAACCACGCTAAGGCCACCAGTGCACCTACTGAGAGGATGTCTTTCAGCAGATCAGGAACTCCGCCGATGGTGAGATCAAATCCTAAGGTTAAAAGAAGTGCGATACCAACGCCCATTAAAGATTCGCCGGCGACCAATCCTGAACTCATCAGCACACCTGGGTCATTACCTTCTTCACGATTGGGATATTGGCGCTTAATCATCCAGTGAACAATCCCACCCAAGACCATCGGAGTGGCAAGTGTGACCGGAAGATAAATACCCACAGCGATGGGCATGAGGTGCAAACGGAATTTTTTATTTTTCAAAAAGATTTGATCGATAGCAATAACCAACACTCCCAGGCCCGCCCCAATCCAAATTTTATCCATCGGTAGTGTGCCATCACCAAAAATAGCTTTGGTTAGAGAAGCAAAGAGTGTTGCTTGAGGAGCTTTGAGTTTATCGCCAATACCATAAGCGTTGTGCAAAAGAGTCAAGGTAGGAGCAATGATGAAAGCAGGAATGACGACACCGATGATCTGAGCGATTTGCTGAGCGCGAGGTGATGCGCCAATCAGTGAGCCGGTTTTTAAGTCTTGCGATGTATCGCCGGCCGAACAGGCGGCACAGCATACCACACCAGCAACTCCTAAGGTCGCCATGATGGCAGACTCACCTGAGAACCCAAAAACAAGAAACAATGCTGAGGTTCCTAAGAGCGCTGAGATGGTCATACCTGACACGGGGTTGTTGGATGAACCCACCAGACCCACGACATAGCTTGAGACGGCGACGAACAGAAATGACATCAAAACCATAGCGATGGTGGTGATGATGGTAGCGCCCCATGAACCGATCATACTTTGGTAGAGACCGGCCATAACAACAATATTGAGCAATAACAATAAACCAAGTGTTGAGGGTGAAAGATCTCGTTTATTACCCTGAGTGCCACTGAGTGCTTTAATACCGGCAGCAAAACTTTTTCGAACGCTGATGAGTGACCACATTCCACCGACGACCATGGCGCCTACACCGATATAGCGCACTTGTTTTGACCACAGTGCCCAGGCGACATCCAGCGCCGCCGCTTCTTCCATACCAGCTGGAATCCCCATCACAGGTATGGCAATTCCCCAGGCAAACACACCACCGGCCAAAACCAGAAGTGTCACCGGAAGGCCCACGATATATCCAACGGCCAAGAGCGCAGGTGAAATATCACCACCTAAAAAAATGGGTGTCTTGCCGGTAAAAAAAGCTTTTTCAACTGTGCCCTTAAACACACCTAGTGAAGAGGAGAGAAATTTAAAGATGGCGGCAATACCTAAACCCTGCAAGATGGCCTTAAGGCCAGCTTTGTCATTGGCCTCTGTTCCAGCTTTAAGAACTTGAGCGCATGCCACACCTTCGGGATAAATTAAATTAGGATCATCTTCAATAAGAGCTTTTCTGAGTGGCACCATGAAAACCACACCGAGGACACCACCGCAGGCAGCGATTAAAGTCGTAGGCCAGAAAGCAAATTCGTTCCAGGCACCCACAATTAACAGAGCGGGAACAGTAAAGATCACACCAGCGGCCAGCGATTCACCAGCACTCGCCATGGTTTGTACGATATTGCTTTCAAAAAGAGCGTCATTGCGGCGAAGAATACCACGATAGACTCCCATCGCGATGACGGAAGAAGGAATTGCTGCGGAGACCGTCATACCGGCATACAGACCAAGGTAAACAGTAGCGGCCGTCATGGCGATACCAATCAACAGGCCCAACCCAATCGACATGGGGGTTAGTTCGCGTTTCATACACATCCTTTGTGAGATAAGTCCTTATGATTGCAACAATTCTGACAGGGAAAATCAAGCAATCTAGCACTCTTCCGATAAGAAACTTGAGAAATAGTACCTTTAGCGGGGGAGAGTACCCATGAGACGACCATATTTGGCGCTTTTTGCGCTCGTGCTACCGGTTTTGACACATGCGCAATCAAACTCGGACGTTAGGCCGATTCTGCGTGATGTGATGGAGAACCTTAGAGTTTCAAACTGTATTGAGAAGATGGAGAAGGTGGAAAAAGTTTTTGTAAAACTTAAGCCGGCCGATTATCTGCAAGAGCTCGATACTCAAAAAGCCGAAGCGCTCGGCAAAGAGATTTGGGATTTTAAACTTAAAGTTCACGATCAACTTCGCAGCTTTCATCGCTCGGATCGTTTAGAGCGTGATTGCGCCAATGCTTATCGTGGTGCTCTTCGTGCCTTGCGGTTTGCAGAAGATTTGGTGCAAGAGCATCAGCTGCGAAATAATATAGATAAGCTGGAGTTTCCCTCGACGGCTTATGCCGATAATAATCCCCACGTGAAGCGCAATCCTAAATTTGAAAAATTCAATTTGAAAACTGATCTCAAAAGCGGTGATGTGCTTTTGACACGCGGGAATGCTTATACCTCTTCAGCGATTGCTTCTTTGGGTGAGTTTGACACACAATTTTCGCACTTAAGTCTTGTCTATGTGGATCCCAAAGGAAAAATTTGGACTGTGGAGGCGCATATCGAAGTGGGCTCATTTGTTCGTCCATTAGAGGATCACATCAAAGACAATAATTTTAGAACCATGATCTTCCGTCATGATGATCCAGAGTTGGCAGCTAAAGCCGCTGAGTACGCTTTCAATAAAGTTAAAACGGCGTCTGATTCGAAAAAAGGTAACATCCTCTACGATTTTGGGTTTGATATGAGCGAGAGTGAAAAACTCTTTTGTTCTGAGATTATTTCTCACGCCTTCTCGCACGCGAGTGAAGGGAAACTCTTAATCCCGATGTTCCAAAGTCGCTTGCTCTTGCGTAAAGAAAGTTTCGTAAAAGATATTGGTATTACCGCCAATGAAAGTTTCATTCCGGCCGATATGGAGATTGATCCACGCTTTGAGATTATCGCAGAATGGCGAGATGCTAATCGCATCAATGACAGTCATGAGAAAGATGCCGTCTTGCAGGCGATGTTCACTTGGGTGGATGAGTATGGCTATAAAATGAATCAGGCTTCAAGTCGCAACAGTTTGATCTATCGAAATATTGCCTGGCCTCTGCGTCGAGTGCCATTTCTGAAAAGATACTTTAAAGACAAGATGCCACTAAACATGTCACGTGAGTTGATTGGCTACTTTGGTGTTTTAGAGAGTATTGGAGAGTTGCTACATAAAGAGCTCAAGGTCGCTAATGATAAGGCGATCAAAGAGCGTGGGTTGCCACTCCTCCGTAATGAAAAATATAATGTTTTGGAAGAGTACCGTTTAAAAGATTTGGGCAGTAAGAAAAAACCGCTGCATAAAATGTTTGAGCCTCAGGCACCTAAAATGCCTCAGAAGTCTTAACGAGGGCAGTGATTTTCTAAGCGGAATTGCAAATCTTCGACCACTTTAAGTTTGAATGCACGGGCCTCCTGCGGGAGGCCTTTTTTATATTCTGCGATATCGATGACTTCAAAATTCAGTTTAATGGTTTTAAAAAGTCGTGGCATAAACTGGCCGGGTGCTTGGACGTGGTGGAGTCCTCCGCTCAAAGCGAGCAAAAGATAACCATCATCCATTTGCTCTAAAATATCGGCAATGCCACCACGAACCGTCATGGGTTTGCCGTCCTTATCAAGACCGGTGGGTCTTTTCATACGACCTTCGGGAGCGATCACGATGAGTGAATCATGATCCATGCGTTTCATGAAATGATTCCAAGTTTCATCGCGCTTGCGTGTGATGGTTGAGGCATGAGGAATCATCAATTTCCAAAAGCGTCCCACGATCGGGCGATTGAAAGTCACATCGGCGGCAGGCGCTACCATCTTGTGTACAAAGCGCCAGACGAACCGAAAGGGCATGGCCTGTCCAAAGAGAGGTTCATACAGGGAAGTGTGATTAAGGATTGCAACGATACGAGTTTTTTCCCACACATCGTCTGGTTTGGGCGTTAGCCACTGCAACTCAAGACGATAGAAAATGTGTGAAAAAATCTTAACCAGCGCCACGATAAGAAAGCCTACGAAACTTCGCATGCTCTCATTTTGGCCTAAGCTTAAGATTTAGGCGAGGTAGTTTTGGATCAAAGTGCCGAGCAAAAGGCTCAGGCCCAAGATAAGGGTCAAATTCATAAACACATCCTTTAATGAATGGGCTTATAGCATGAACCTTAATTTTTAAGGGCAGGGACTGTAAAAATTCCTAAGCCGCAGCTCCACAGCACTTCTTATATTTTTTGTTCGAGCCACAGCTGCAGGGGTCGTTGCGGCCGATTTTGGGCTCGAGGCGTTTGATGGGTTGGGCGCCGGCAATAATGCCTTCTTTGAACTTCCATTTGCCGTCGACTTTGTGGAAAAGAGAGGTCTCTTTATGAACCAATTCTTTGCCTGAGGCCTTATCGGTGTAGTGGGCTTCAAATTCTACGATACCCGTGGTGTCCGCCGGGCCGCCTTTTTTGGTACCGACAATTTTGAGGCCTC
>JBIKNE010000135.1:0-6142 GCA_044358855.1 Bacteriovoracaceae bacterium
ACGAATGAGCGTTGTATCAGTCAGTGAACCCTCACCTGCTTTGATAACATCAGAGAGAGTGAGGCCTTGCTGACTGGCCTTTTTTGCGGCCGCTTCGACTAATGATTTTCCAGTGGGAGATTGAATCAGAAGTTCTAAAAGTCGCTTCACATTCAAATCTTCTGACTCACTCCATTTGCCCCAATAATTTCCCGAAGCACCAGAAACGATCACATCATGTTCACGAATGATTGGCTGGTGGGCCAGAGTTGCAGTCGATACGAAAATGAGAGTAAGAAGCCACTTCATAACCTCCGTTTCGACGTTTTATGAGAGTGAATTGAGAAGTCTTAGAGCTGAGGCAGGAGATAGGTAAAAATCGCCCTTTTTTGACCTACTTTGATAGCTCCGAGTGCCTTTTTTAGCTCCCAAGTGTTTTGCTCGGTCTTTTTTGAGAGCTCCACTTGGTACTCACCTGGTGCGAGTTTGAAATCTGTCATGCGAAGCGTGCGCGGAAGAGTCTGCCATGCTCTGGTATCAGCACGCTCGCTGTAGGCGATGCCTTTGGTGGCAGCGACATACGAACCCACTGCCGCGAGCTTTGCGAACATGTTTTCTTTCTCGCCCTTAGAAATATTTTTATAAATTGCCATCGCTGCTACTATCGCCGTGATGTGCTTCATCGCCACACGCACACCCGTGCGGAGAATGCGCTGACCTGATTCTTCTTCAAGCGATTGGCGAGCGACATCTTCCAAATGAGTCACAACTCCCCAAGGTTTTTTGGCGACTTCTTGCTGATTTTTGTCGCGAATAATAAGCCACATCTCTTGCGGAGATTCACCTTTTGGAATCATGGGGACTTCAAAAGCGATCGCCGCCTCATGGGCCGCCAAAGTCATAAGTCCTTGGGCCGCATGATAATTTCCCGTGGCAGAGGATCGGCTCGGAACCAAACCCAACATATTCACAGCAAATGCCGCCATCACTTCACTTCCGACACGAGCAATCTGCGCTTGAGTTTTAGGATCCTTGGAAAGTTTCGCGAGGCCTTGAATGCCAAGATTAATTTCTTCACTGGATTTAGGTGCCATCACCCCTTCTTCTAAAACAAAACTCACATTACCCAATGAGCCTTTTTTTGCCTCGGCAATATCATTCGTGGAGATGCCCAACTGCATGGGTAATTGCGATAATTCACTGGGACGCAAATCTTGAGTGAGTTGAATGATCTTCTCTAAAATATACTGGCGAGTTGGCTGAGCGAGAGGATTTAATTCTTTATGTTTACTTGGCGCCTTGAAATCTCCTGTCGCTTGCAAACTCTTTTGTAAAAGCTCTGAATAATCTTTGGCATCTTTATTGAACGCACCATAAGCGGGAGTCAGTGTCGTGAAAATTTTCCAACCATCTTTGTAGAGCTGCAGCGCGATTTGTTTATCGGCCCTGATCTGTGTCGCCTCATGAACTTCAGCAGCGACGAGTTTGGCGACGAGGTCATGGCGATAAAGTGTTTTACCACCTGTTGAGCGTTGCCAATCTTGGAAAAAACTATCCCAACCTAACAGCGCTGCTCGCGCGGCAAATAAATGAATGCGTGCTTGTTCTTCGGGAAGATTTCCTTCTTGATAGATACGCCAGTTGGCCATCGCTTGATAATAGAAAAGCCAGGAGCGTTCATAGGGGCTGCCAAAGAACTCACCAGATGCCTCGTTCACCACCCATTTCGAGCCTTCGCGAGTCACCGACTTAGTATACTGCTCATCAGATAATTCAATCGCAGCAGTGAAATGCTGAGCGGCTTCTTTGAAGTTGCCTTGGGCGTAATTGAGTTTTCCCTTCTCCATGAGTAGAAGAAGTTTAACTTTAGGATCTTTTTCTAGTTCTGCTTTTTTGAGAAGTTCCTGAGCTTTTGTGTAGTCACCTACTACAAAAGCTTCACGATAGGCCCGAAGAGCCTCGCGCTGAGAGGTTCCACAACCTCCCAGCACGAAGAGAACAAGAAAAAGAAAACGCATTAAAGTCCCATCGATTTTTTCTCAGAATACTTGAAGACCTTAGTACGAGCACGCATAACTTCGACAGCTTTCTCAACATCCGTCATGCGAAGGTTAACCGAGTATTCTTTGATAGTTTTGCCATCACGCTTTTCTGGCTTCATATAAACGTTACCAAAAATCATGAGATCGGCGCCAGTCTGACGGCCAACTTGCTTAGCAGTTTTAGGATCAACCATGCCATCATTTTGGTATTTCACTTCGCCTAAGATTTTTTCACGAGCAGCCGCATCAACCAAAACGAATTCACCAGAGGCCGACAACTCATTTAAGAGTTCATCGTTCAAATCACCGATTGGAAAATAGGCTTCTGAAGTTTGGTTTTGTACGTCAGCGATAAAAAGCTTCGGAGGATTGCCACCATTTTGGGCTAAGTAACGCTGAAAACCTTTATGAGCTTTGATTTGCTTCAACACATCAGCAATTGCTTGGGTGGTATCAGCGCTCATCCAGTTATCAGTAATCTTCAAACCTTTCTCGTCTGAAGTTTGAGCATCCACACGTTTAGCTTCAAAGCTTCCGCAACCAACTAAACTCACGAGCATCAACGAACTAATTAATAATGTTTTCATGTGTTACTCCTTACACTTCGCCCTGACGGGCCTTCAAGAAATCTTCGTCCACTTTTTCTAATGCTTTCTTAACGTTTTCTTTCACTTCTGGATCATCAGCTTTCTTGACCACTTCTTCGGCGGCTTTTGCGATTGCCTCTTTCAAGATTTTGCTATCGATTCGAACAAGCACAGCACAAGTAAAACCTAGGTAATCTTTCTTAGCGCCTAACTTTTGAATGAACTGACGCTTTTCCCAGTATGTTTTTGTCACAGCGGCACCACGAACCAAAGCCTGTACACGCTCGGCCAGAGTATTGCTGACGAAATCGCGCATCGGTTGCGTGCGTGGGTTTGATGGATCAATCGCCGCAGAACCTTCCGTGCTGGCAGCTAGAGTCTTTTGAATGAATGTCGTAATTTCTGCGGCGACGTCAGCACGGGCATTTGCTTTCGCCAGATCACAAGCGATTTCACGGTTTACTTTTGGCTCAGTTTCAAAGGCAAACCAGCGCCACTTATCGTCTTTCTCTTCTTGCTTAGCCCATACCTCTACATCTTCAATCCAGGCCGGACGGAAGTTTGATGAGGCATCACGGACTTCGTAATCCTTTTTGATCGTTTCGGTGTTATCGACTTCTTTAACTTTGCGCTTAGATGAGCAACCAACAGCAACTGTTAGTACTCCCACCAAACATAGACTTAAAAATTTCATCAGGTACTCCTTTAAGATTAGTCCTGTAAATTGAGTTCAGATAAACGAGCTTCCATCGCTTCCATCAAAGGCACGCGGGCCTTCATTTCGCAATCGGCTTTTGAGCGACCGCTGGTAGTTTCACTGACCGACAGGCCACCAACTTTGGCCCCCGCCTTAGAAATATTTTCCATGGTGAGAAGAAAAAACCATTTTTCAAAGCCCGTCACATTCATATGCTCTTGTTTGGCTTCCCATCGAGCGACAAGACGTGCACCGCTTTTAAGATCAAACACGCGATAGCCTGAATTTGTCAGACGCGCTTTGAGAGCACCTAAGAATTCCGCAGGAAGATTTTGTGCATCCAGCGCCATGGGTACTTCAGCACGACGGGCCTGATACCAGTCTTGCAACTCTTTTGAAGAGGGAGAAAACGACAGACGCTGACCCATCAAAATATTGTAGCGGTCATTTAAGCCTTCACGGCGGTGATGCAATTCCCACATGCGCGCCCACGCCGTGCGATCACGACGCTGCCAAAGCGCCGAGAGTTCGGCTTGCGTTTTATCAATCGCCGCACGCATATTTTCCGACGCTTTAGTCTTATCTAGTGAGACCAGTGAATAACTTAGTTTTTTGAAACGGAAGCGCTTAACGACACGCGCGGCTTCCAGAGTCTGATTGACTTCATCGCGCACACTGACGGAAGCTGTTTCTTGTGCCTGTGCCAGCACACCACTGCCACGAGCGACGGTGGTACTTTGCGTAGAGGCCGTGACTTTAGTTTCGAAAATAGCGGCGAGTGACTTCATGGCATTAGCATCGGCCTTTGAGCCTGTTTCACCTTCACCCGAAGCGCACAACTCGCGCTCTTCCATACATTCTTCCATCGGTGCAAAGGCCCAGGCGGGAACTTCTTTGGCATGCTCACTATTCTGAGCTTTTTGACCTTTGAGAGTCGAGCAACCCGCCAGCATGATAAGCATGAGAATTAGACACTGTGCGCGCAAGGGACGTCCTTTGAAATGCCTTATTTTCAGGGTGGTCTATATTAAAGTCAAACAACTCTCACTCCCATGCACCGCTCCCTGAGCAAAAGGCCCGCCTTCCTTCACCTAATCTTAACCATCATGCAACCTTCCCGATCAATCATAGTCGCGTTAAGGTGGATTCATGGGAAACATCCTTTTAATTGAAGACGAGCAAGATATTCGCGAACTCATCAGCTTTCAGTTAAAGGCGAATGGCCATAACGTCGTCGCTGTTGAATCGGCCGACAAGGCCATCTCTCAACTTGAGCGTGGTGAAAAATTTCAATTGATGCTCGTTGACTGGATGCTTCCAGGCTCACTCTCGGGACTTGAATTCACTCGCCGCATCCGCAGTCATCGCGACTTTAAAGACATTCCTGTCATTATGATTACAGCACTTACCCAAGCCGATAACATTGTCGCGGGCCTCGATGCTGGTGCTGATGACTACATCACCAAACCCTTTGATCTTGATGTGCTACAAGCACGTGTGCGCGTACAAATGCGTGGCTCTGAACCGCGAAGTGCCAGCGCAACAAGTGATGGCAATGTGCTGGAATTCGAAGAACTTAAAATCGAGCCGACCAAAGTGCGTGTTACAGTCAGCAGCAAAGAAGTCTCACTCACCACCACTGAATTTAAAATTTTGCAAACCTTGGCGGAAAAGCCCGGCCATGTCTTCACTCGTACGCAATTAATCTCGCAAATCCAAGGTGAGCATATCCACGTCACCGGTCGAACCATCGATACCCATATCGCCGGTTTACGAAAAAAGTTATCCTCTGCCGGACGATTAGTTGAAACCATCCGTGGCATAGGATACCGTTTCAAGGATGACCGCTAACTCCCATTTTCCCTGGTACTTCTTTTGGCGTACCGTTCGCATCAATGCCGTTGTGGGATTGCTCATTTTTATTGCTCTTTGGACAATCGATACACGTGTCGCTTGGTTGACTCTCCCGTGGATGTTTGGTGGTTTCATTGTCACCAGTTATCTTTTCTATCGCGCCACTCGCCCACTCGAGCGCGTTCTTAATCGCGTGACTCGTATTGTGGCCCATGAACTTCCTCATCGTACAAAAATTGATTTGTTCTATCGCAAAGATGAATGGGCCAATATAGAAGCAGCACTCATCGAAGCCGATGAACGCTTGGATGCTCAGCTTAAAACTATTCAAGCGGAAAACCGCAAGTTCACCACACTCTTAGGCAGTATTAATAACGAAATCTTGGCACTCGATCGTCAGGCCAACGTTCTGTTCTTTAACCCACGCTTTGAACGCACCTTTATTAGCGGAAAAGCCAAACTGCAATCAGGTGGAAAGCTTTGGAGTATCTTAGATGTGCCAGAGGCCCGCGATGTTTTCGAAGATGTGCTCGCCCATCACAAAATGAAAAAGCTCAAAGGCTTTGTGGTAATGGTAGGAGAAGACACCCGCTATTATAATCTCACTGTTTCTCCTCTGCCTGGTGAAGATGGCACTCACAATGGCGCCGTTGGTGTATTCGCTGATGTGACCGAGGCCAAACTGACTGAACAAATGCGCGTCGATTTTGTTGCTAACGTTTCTCATGAAATGCGCACTCCGCTCACTTCGATTAAAGGCTTCACCCAAGTGTTGAAGGCCAACAAAAGTACTTTCCCATCTGAGCTGCAAGGCTTTATCGAAAAGATTCTCCACAACACAGAACGCATGATCGCTCTGTTTAACGATTTGCTAGAACTCTCGGTGATTGAATCACGTGATCGAATGAGGATTGAAACGACTTCACTTAATGAAATGCTTGATCACGTCGAAGCTAACGTTAAAGCCGTTCATCATGGAAAAA
>JBIKNE010000136.1:0-6140 GCA_044358855.1 Bacteriovoracaceae bacterium
CCCGTCTTAATACTCTTGGCTTCAGGTTGAGAGAAAGACTGATTGATCCATTCCAGCTCATTTAGGTTTTCATATTTATCAAAGGCAAAGTGCGGTAACACCCGCTCTAATTGAAAAGACATTCGGTTATCGATCTTGTTCTTAAAATGGAGGCTGCTATAAAGATAACTTTCGGCCCTTGCTACAATCTTCGCTTCGACCGGATTGCGATAGATGTATTTGTAGACGTTCACGAGATACGCATAACTGTCGATCATTGAGCCCTTATACCTTCCTCCAAAGATTTTATTAATGCTTTTTGTGCGTTTTTGGATTTCTAAGGTCACCCCTTTCATAAAGAAATACATCAGGCGATCTATGTCGAGATTGGGTGTTAAAACTAAAAGATGGAAATGATTATTCATGAGAACAAAAGCAGCGATCCGAATTCCATGCTCTCTCTGTAAATGCTCAAGCTTAGTGGTCATCACTTCCCAAACTTCGTCCATTGGAAGAAAGAAGAACTCACGATTATTTGATCGCGCTGTGATGTGATAATAATTATCTCGTGATCTTTCGATGGCCTTTCTTGGCATAATACACCCCTCTTTGAGGTGCACTTATCGACAAAAATCACTCAAATGCAAAGTTCACTGATTAAAAACGAAAGAGTTTTTCGAATTCGAAGCAGCCAACACACTGCTTAAGTAAAAGTGTGTTGGAACTTGAACTTTCCAAAAACTTATCAGTCGAATGTAGCCAAAATAGCCACTGTCCTGTGGATTTCAAATCATCTTGTGAATTCCGCGAAGCTTTTACTACTTTCACGAGACCTACTCTAAATTTTCATCAGAGCACTTATAGACATCTTAGGACCATCTCACCATGTAGTCTAGCCAAGATTATTAAAACTAAATCTATCCCTCGTTGAATAAGGAAATTCTCCGGACTGATGTCTCCTGATCGCATATCCAGGATATTTTCCCTGTTTGATAGATAAGATAAAACTCTCTTTTGTCATGAGTATTTTTTTGCGTACATCAAAAAATTCGATATTCGCTCCTGTCTTAGACTCTTTGATTTTAATAACAAAAGACTTCGGAATTCTTTTGATGCTCTTGTCGCCTTTGTATTTCCTTTTGTCCTTCAAATCTATGATTAGCTCCCCCGCTTTAAGCGCCTTAATCAAGAAATCGAAAAGCTCCTTACCTGTTTTTGCCTTCTTCCCATAATGGCGGCCAACAGCATTGTTCCAAAGATCCATATTCTCGCTGGGGACTTCTTTCGTGCCAAAATTAAAATTCTTAAACTCGTTTAAACGTCCCAAAATATCAGCAGTCTCTTCACCAAATTCCATGGTGTATCTTCCACTGACATAGGCATGCCTTAAAGCATCAATATCATTATTGCCCAACCCTTTGGCATATTCGTCAATAGAACCATCAGCCATTTTTGGCATCGGTTTGTATTGGGAATCGATGAATTGATAGACCTCTCGTCTTGCCTCAAGCATCAGGGTAAGGATTTTTGGACCTTCCATAAATTAGATTTTCCCTTCAACGGCTAAATGAAAAAAGGTTCCGGCAATACCGACGAAGAATGTCACAGAAGATAGTACGAAGGCTAGCGAGAGTCCTATAAGATGCTTGACCTTATAAAGTGGGAACTTGTTAAAACAGTACAAGCCTATAAAAGATATCACAATCAAAGGTGTCACAAAATATGCAATCTGACCTAAGACTATAACTATGCCTGCATTCAATGCACCAAAGACGCATCCAAATCCTGCAACTCTCCTCCATTGGGGGATAAAGACCGGACGAATCTTGTAAAGGTATAGTGCTCCCCCAATGAGCAGGAGTGCCCCCATGCTCTTTAAAAAGATCATAGCTAAGTTGACTTGATCATAAACATGTTCCATCTTTTCACATCCTATCCTACAGACTGTCATATCTCCCAGATGACCGAGATGCAAACAATCTGAATTCGTTCCTAAAGACTTTTCACAAATGACACAACTAATTTAAAACAATCATCCATCTCTATACCAAGTTCAAAATTCTTAAAAGGCTTCTCCCAACTCAAAGGCGGTGCCTTGAGTTCAGCCGAAAAATCATGCGTATCTCGTCTCGAAAAAGTATCTTTCAAACATTGTTTTAATAATTCAGTATCCAACTTCTCATTTTTCACGATGAGATAAAGGTCCACTAAATCTTTAACCCTGGAGTTTTCACTCACCCTTGGAAGAGTATACGCATGAATCTTTTCCGCAAAATGCTGCTCTATATTGATAACTCCGATCTTTGGAGTTTCAAATCCGGCAAAGTCCAAATAATTTTTCAGCTCTAGCTCATCATGTGGTTCGATCCAAACGTCTCCAATTCCAATATCAAGATCAAAAATGGTGAATCGCTTTCCATCGATGAGCGCTTCTATCTGAAACCTTGCTCCGCCATATGGGGCAGCATCAAGCTCCATTTTCGGCCCCGTTATGAGGAACTCGAAGTAATCCCCAAGATCAATTCTACTTTTTTCAATGAGGGCTTCTTTTATCGCATCAATCTTTTCGCTTTCACTTCCTCTGAAAAAATTCGTTTCTTTTAAGGCGAGATCAATGTCCTTCGTGGCTCTCGATTCTTGTAGTCTCAGCTCTAAGGCATGGCCGCCCTTTAATACCCAAGGCACATTTTTATCTTTGAACAATCTCGCGAGGAAATGAGTGTAACCGACCTGACGATAGAGTCTCATGATATCGACCCCCTCTTTCCTAGAGATCAGTTTAAGTTTTTCCTGGATGGCTGTCCTGAAGTTTTGCGACGTTTTATATTTCTCATTGGGCTTCATATCGCGTACCTTGCAAGCTTCTCATTTTTTTTAATATCCGCCTTTGATAGATGACCTTTTACAAGTGCCTCTTTCGTGGCTTGCTCGATAAGTTCATCTGAAATTCTCCGCTCTTCAATGAGATCAAGTAGAGTCTTCAGAACTGTTGTGACCTTGAACCCATTCATCGTCTTCGTATCAGTCTCCGAAATATCATTTTTATGAATCACAAGAATCTTTGGAATCTCACTGCCCTTTCTAAATTTTTTTGGAACAGTAATATGTATCTTGGCGGGATTTATATCGGATAGTTCATACAGCATGAGAGCAGTTTCATGAGAAAACACGGCCTGCGGTTTTTTATTTCTCCCTTCAGACCAAAGATACCAAAGCCAATACTCACTGAGATCCGACTCTATCGGCTTAAATCTGTAGATACCCCTTAGAACCTTCTCCCACTGGCCAGTCTTCACATAGTAATGATGATTTTTTTGGTCGTAACCACATTGAATGGCCTGATCTGCAGTAAAAAGACCACCTTGCTCCAAAGCTATTTTCATCAGAGCTTCTCTATTTGGTTGAATACTGGCTTCTTGCATAAATACCGTATTTTATATGGTTAATATCCCGTCATTTGCATTATTATAGCATAATTACCGTAAAAATTATGGTAATTATGTAAAGCATGTAGTTAAAGTGATTTCAATTAGATAGCCGCAGGAAATGTAATTATTTGCACCCCCTAGAGCTTTCTGGGTGCTAATGATTACAAATGAAACTTCATCTTTTGCTTATAACTCCGCCAAGTCCGATCAAGTGTGCTGTGCCCCATCCAGATTGATATGTTCTCAATAGTGTTTCCTTTTGAGAGCATAAGATCGGTAAATCCTTTTCTGCCCCCATAGAGATCTATGTCTTTTGAAAAGTACTGCCTCATGGTTTTCACCAAAGGTCTTTTGAAATTCCCTGACTCAATGATCCTCATTGCAAACTCCTGCTCTTCGTACAAAATTGGAATCGGTTTCCAGCGATCATCTGGTGGAAGTGCTATGATCTTTGTTTGATAGATCCAAAAGACTTTCCTCCCCACGATGGGAGTCTCAACTCTCCAAAGCTCGGTTTCATGAAGATTATCAATTTCCTGAGGTCTGAGCCCCAACCACACTGAAATGAAGAGCCAATTGAAATTTGCCTGATTCATTTTACCAGCTGCTTGATTAAGCACTTCCGGAGGAAGCGGGTCAGAAGCCTTACGACTATTTTTATTTCGCTGATAATGAGCATCCATTAGGCGCTGTCGCTCATATCCTCGCGGACGAGTCACAGGCAGGAAAGGCTTCGCTAGTTTTCGACAAATGAAATAGCCCCAAGCATTCACTGGGCTCAATATTGAAATACTGTAGCTAATACTGAGCTGCTGCTCATGGAAATAATCATAAATCTCTTTGTTGTAATAGTACCACTCTGAAGGATCTATCTTGAGTGCAACAATCATTTTCTTGGCGGCATTCCACTTTGAGCGAGCATGGGATGTCTTTCTTCTTCCCTTTCTCGTTTCAGCGTCTCTTGACCTTAAAAATCGATTTTCAAACTCTTCAACAAACTCAATAGGGAGAACAGAATCGTATTTCATTTTGTTATTGTTCTCTTCAATCGCTATTCGCTGAATTCTCTCTTCTTGTCTCTTCACAAAATCCTGAGCATTCAGTTGTCGGGCCCGCACTCTTGCCTCATCAAGTGTCATCATTTTATGAAATCCAAGTGTGCGCCAACGATCAGGATCAACATCCCACTCTTTCTTAGCCTTTATTGCTTTTGAATCGATTGTGTCTTTTTATTTATAAGAAATGAACTGCACCTTCCATCGTGGATCAGATTTCTTCCACGGTAAAGCACGAACGTAGTAACCCATAAGGTAACTCCCATCTAAAAAAGTCAGAAATGTTGTGTGGAAATTTGCGTACCGTCCACCACGTCCATATCGGACGTGGTTTTCTTTTCTAAATAACCGAAATCATAGATTGCGGTGGTGGACCTGAAGTATCAACAGACGAACCGTTCTATCAACACGATTTCATTGAACTTTCGCCTTCCACACCCTCACGAATTTACGAAAAATGTGCACC
This sequence comes from Bacteriovoracaceae bacterium, assembly GCA_044358855.1. Classification (GTDB taxonomy): domain Bacteria; phylum Bdellovibrionota; class Bacteriovoracia; order Bacteriovoracales; family Bacteriovoracaceae; genus UBA6144. Next base: position 4,929 of record JBIKNE010000136.1, read on the forward strand.
TCTTTACGAGAGTGGACTCTCGATTCGAGATATAGAAGAGCGTACAGGAATTCCCAAAACAACTGTGCGTGAAACTTTGAAAAAGAAAGGAATGTCACTTTGAAATCCACTCAATGGCAACTCATCGAAGATTGATAGAACAAAAAACAAGCGCGGCGGTCACACGCCATACGGCTACGCTTACCTTGATGGGCAGCTCCTCATTGACCCAAAAGAGCAGATCATTGTCAGAAAAATCCTAAATCTTCACCAATCAGGGCTATCGGGAAATGCAATTGCGAGAGAATTGAATAACCAAAAGATTCCAAGTCGGAATGGCAAATCATGGTGTCCATCTGTGGTCAGAGAAATAATTAAAAGAAACAAAAATAACAAAAAGAAACCAGGGGGTTCTAGTGAATAATCTAATTAAAATAGCAACCATATTGGCATTAGCAGCCGTGGCTAGCGGAAACCTCCCAACCATTCTTTTCCAGGTCAAGAGGGCCCAACTGCAACTCATTCAGGACTCGAAGGCATCGAAGTGGCCTAAGGCAATGACACTACCAAGTCGATAGCTTTAGATGTGATTAACTGAGACTGCTTATTGATTTTATTGCAGATGAAATTGATAAAGTTTTCTAAGAAAATCCATACATGCGCAATTCTCACCACCACACTGTTGATGTAGTAACAGATGAACCAAAAATGTATTTAATGATTTTAGAGCTTTGCAAATCATCACTAGAGGTGGTTCGCTTCCGATAAGTGGTGGAGGTGGCACAGCCGATTAATTACAAAAACTAACCAATATAGCCACAGCCAAATGATTTCAAATCATCTTGTGAATTTCTGCGATCATTTATACTTTCACAAGACCTAATCTGAGTTTTCATCAGAGCACTTATCGACATTTTAAAACTATTTATGAGGAGTCCCAAGCGTGCCGAGATACAACGGCGAGGTCTACCTAAAGAGTGAAAGGCTTCTGAAAGTCCTCCCCCGCGATCAGCACAGGACCTTCAACTCGTTTATTTGCACACCAAGGATGAGAAGAGACGACCAAGAATTGTCAACGAGCCGATTCAATTCATCTTGGCCCATATAGAGCAAAATTCTGATTCAAGCGATCTGCCCCACAAAATCCTCTAGACTCGCATTTGTAAGTTGTGTCGACCTTTCGTTGTCATCTTAGACCTTAAGAGAGGCCGAATAACAAAGTACGTATCTGAT
>JBIKNE010000137.1:0-6116 GCA_044358855.1 Bacteriovoracaceae bacterium
CTCGAAGAATAAGATATCTTCACTTGGAGATTGAGGTGACTCTCTACAAATTCTTCGAGCTCAGGCGTTTTCATTTGCTCGCGGTAATCATTTTGCGAATAGCGACGGAGGCCAAGAGCGCGACCCCCACCATCACCACTGCCCACAGCGTGAGTGTGCTGAAATAGCCACCATATACCGCTTGCACCAACTCTTGCGTGATCTGCTGATCTTTCTCAAAGGCAATTGAGGTTGAGAAAACCGCACCAACGATCCCACTCAAGGCGAGTGAGACGGAAAATAAACTCACCGAGAAACTCTCGATATACTTAGGAGCGACCGATAAAATAAACGACACCACCATCGAGCCGACCATCACTTCCGCAAAGGCCTGGAAGAAGTGAATGACCAGAAAGATTTCCGGGCGAATGATAATATCGCTGCCGATGTTTTTTACTGCGAGAGTTAAAATCCCAAAAGCGATCGCCGTCAAAACGAAAGAGAAAGAAACCTTCGTAGCGGTCGCAAGATTAATGCCGCGCTTTTCTAGGCGTGACAGCGCCCAAGCGATCACCGGGCCCGCCACCATACACCACAGTGGATTCATCGCCATGGCCGCTTCCGGAGCGATAGGAATCAGTCCGAATAAATCACCTCGCATGGTATTGATCGTCACCATGGTCATAGAGGTCATCATCTGTCCGTAGTAGACAAAAAAGACGGTGGTTAAACCGGTCATGATAAGAATGGTGCCCATTTTTAAACTGTCCGCGCGAGTCGCTTTAAACATCAAAAAGATAAAATACAGAATGGCGCCGGCACTGATGGCATAAACAATGTTCTTGCCCATATCCATATTTGAGAACATGAAAAACACCAAGGCGATCATCGCAACTGAGAGGCCAACAAAAGCCCCCCAATTTTTTGCACTCACAGGCGCCTGATCAATTTTCGCACCCACTTCGACAAATGATTTGCGCAACGAAGCCATAATCACTACAGCGAGCACCGCCATTGAAAGCGACAAAGCAAAACCGCCCTTGAACCCCACTACCGTCACGAGCATGGGGAATAAATATTGCCCTAAAAAAGCGCCGACATTATTCACCGAGTAGTTAACGGGATAACAGTTTTCAAAATTTTCTTGTGTGGCAAAGGTTCGCTTAAATAAAGTTGGGTAGCTGGGAGACGCCAGTCCTCGGGCATAACTGGCCAAAGCAATACCAGATAAACTGATGGCGACATTCGCCGTGGTGGCACCCAAAACTAACAGCCCATAGCCCGCGGCAAAAGAGAGATAAGCAAAAGTGAGAGAGCGATAGGCACCTAAAAACTTATCGGCGATAAAACCGCCAGCGATGGCAAACAAAGGACCGATCGCCGAGAAGGCGCCGACCACCATCATGGTTTCCGCTTCGCTGTACTTTAAATCTTCTAGGAAAAAGCGGGTTAAAATAACCATCACGCCATAGAAGGCCAAACCGAAGCTGAACTGACAGGTCATCAAGGACTTATTAAGTTTATTCCACATAAGCATGAGTGTAATTGGGCCACAATCCATTGGCCAACACTATGGCCCGCCTGATATTTTCCGGCCTATGAATAAAGTCGCCTGTTTTAGCGTCCATGATTTTGAAAGAAAAAACCTAACCATCTTTGCGCAAAAGTATGGACTGGAAATCACTCTGTTTGAGCATCGTCTTGATGAAATCACTGCGAAACTCTTAAACGATACCCAGGCAATTGCCACTTTTGCTAACGATAACCTGAGCGATATCACTCTTCGCGAACTCAAAAGCCGCGGTGTGCGTATGATTTCATTGCGCTCGGCTGGCTACTCCCATCTCGATCTGAAAAGCGCCAAGTCCCTGGGCCTCACGATTGCGCGCGTCCCCTCTTATAGTCCCGAAGCCATCGCCGAGCATGCCCTGGCCCTTATGCTTTGCCTAAATCGCAAACTCATCCAAGCTTCGCGCCGCGTGCGTGAGTTGAACTTCAAACTCGATGGCCTTGAAGGTTTTACTGTTGCCGGTAAAACCATCGGTGTGGTGGGTGCAGGAAAAATTGGCCTCGCCTTTGTCCGCATGATGAACGGCTTTGGCTGTCGTGTGCTAGTGCATGATCCCTATGTTGATAAATCTCAGCTCACCGGCATCTACCAAGCTGAACTCGTCGACATGGCGACACTTTGTCGCGAAAGTGATGTCATCTCCCTTCACTGCCCGCTCACCGAGAAGACGCGCTATTTGATTGACCGCGAACAGCTGCACTTAATGAAACCCCATGTGATCTTGGTTAACACCGGCCGTGGCGGATTGATCCATACACAAGAACTCATCCAAGCGATCAAAGACAAACGTTTGGGCGGAGTCGCGCTCGATGTTTATGAACATGAAGAAGGTGTCTTCTTCCATGACTTCTCCGCAGAAGGGATCGACGACGACAAACTCGCTCGTCTGTTAACTTTCCCCAACGTCGTAGTGACTTCTCATCAGGCCTTCTTCACCCACGAGGCGCTGACCAATATTGCTCAGACGAGTCTGAAGAATGTCGCTGACTACTTCGCTGGCGGTGGTGCGGCGATTGAAGAGAAGAACTTGCTTTTGAAAACCTAAAAGTAGCTGACACCTTTTGGCTAGTTTTGGCCTTCGTCGATTTCGAAGTCGATTGTGATGTACTGCTCGCCCACATCTAAGAAACCGTAGTCATGAAAACGCACGCCATTGGCGTTGGGATCATAGAACCACTTGCCACCCATGCTGCGAGGTCCTACTGGCAACTCGGCACCTTTGTAGATCACTTTGAGTGAGCTCGGTAGTGGGCGCTTATTTAAGAGCACGACGGGTGAAGAAACAATGGAAACAATCTCATTACCAAGCTTAGCGAGCTCAGCACCAAACTGAGGAGTACATGTTCCGAAAGCATTGCCGCCGGTGCCCTTGATCACTGTTTCGTAAGGACTACCTGCGTACATGTTGGAATAACCGCAGCCCAAGTCTTTAGCCTCGATAGCACCGTAAGCACGAATCATTCCTAGACGACCACCCTTGCGAGCCACGAGGTCATTTAAGAAAGCTGTGGCACTGATATTGGATTGCTCTTCTTCATCGGTGACATAAATCATCACCAGATAAGCATTGGGGCGCAAGAAGCTTTGATGAGCATTCAGCTGCTTGATGATCGGATCAAAAGAGCGCTCGGTAGCATCTCCATTAATCCCCAGACTTGCTACTGCCTGACTAAATTCATTCACCGGATCAGGATGGGTGTAATCAAAAACTGTGGGCATTCCTAAATAGGGATTCTCGTATAAAGCGGTAGACAACAAGGCCATACGCCAATCAAGCCCAGGAAGTTTCGTGAACTCTTGAATGAAGAGATTGGCGTTCTGAATCACGCTTTGTTGAATTCCCGCCATTGAGCCGGAATTATCGATCACCCAAATGATGTCAACTTTGCCTTCTTCAGAGAGCTGGTAGCGCTGAGAAACGAGCTGCGCTTGAAAAGGCTCCACTTTATAGAGATAGCTATTATCGCCTTCACAGGACACCATCAATAGAAGGATAAGAAGGTATTTCATAGTGACTTTCCTCCACAGCGCGTGGCGGCCGCTGAATGCAAATGAAAGAGTTCATCGGGCCAGTAGACTGAATCCACCGGATAAACCTGAATCCCTTTCTCACGAGATGAATCGATGCGCTTAACTACATCGCTGGCTTCTTTACTGGGTGGATTCGCTTGGGCCATACGCAGCTGACTTAAAGCTTCGATGCGGACAAATTTCATTTTTCGAATGGCCTCAGTAAGCACGACTTCGCGATTTTTCCAGAAGCGTGTTTTTTGCGTTAAGAGTTCTGCTTGCTGCCCTTGTACATGGGCTTCGAGCGCCGTCTTTAAATTTGGAAGCTCCATCTTGGCCAGGCGCTCGAGTTCCCCAACACGAGCGGCAAGCGCCAGGGTCGCTTCAGCGATGCGCTCATCCGGACTATCAATTTTGGCAGTCGCTGGATTTTTTTGTGCCTCTTCAATACGCTTGGCCCACACTAAATGAGTGGCGATGTACTTATCAAATTCTTTGACGACTTCATCAAAGCGACAAAGTTTGAGATGGCTGACCGAACGTACCAATCCGACTTCCGGAAGGAAGCGATCGGTGAAGACTTCATGGGAGAGGCTGGTGAGTTCTCCGCGCAGTTGACTGACACGATTGAGACGCAACAGCGCCCAAGTTCTCTCAGCACGAGACGGCAAGTACTCCGGCACACCACGGGGAATTTTGGCATAGAATGCTTCCGATGCCTCATAAGCGCCTGCTTGATAGAGCAAGCGGCCGAGCGTGATATAGTGGCGCGCTAATTCTTTAACCGCTTTGGTGTGTTCAATCTCAGGCTCTACTCGACGCTTAAGGAGTTTACCCGCTTCACCCATTTCATTTTTACGGGTGTAGTTCAAAACCGCTGTGGCAGCGAGCGTGAAACTTTGGGGATGGCCCATCGGAAGAAGAGTCAGAACGTGCGCCGCGAGATCGAGTCTATAGCGAGCAGCCAATGCCATCAGTTCTAACTCTGGCCCCACCGGAGCACGTAGCCCGGTCAGAAACTTGGTTTGCTCAGCTGAAAGATGCGGGCGCTCATAGGCCACCCACTTGGCCGTCACTTCGCTATTGAGTACTTGATCAAGGGCAAAACGTAAGCGCTCTTGAGTCTCACCCATCATGCGATCAGCGAGGTAAGCATCCACAAAAGTTTGCGGCAGCTGCAACTTCCAAGTGAGATAGATCCAGGTTTGTTGCGTGAGTGGTGAGTGAGTTTTAAGTTCACTCCACTGTTTGGCAGCAACTGAGAATTTTCCTGAGAGCACTAATTGTATCCAGCCATCGACCTCTGGACTCAAACCTTTCGCCTGACGCCACTCCATAAAGAGCGTCTGCAGATAAGCGTCGTTAAGCTTAAAATCACCGGCCTCAAATGCCACCGGTGCCTCTTTCTTGAGATCAACTCCAGCTTTATTCAAGAGTACATCGGCGCCATGCTGGGCCCAGGCCGTGCTCATACACAAAGCAAGAGAGAGTAGAAATTTCACTTAACAGCTCCCAAGAGGATACCGAGTGAAAGGTAGCCCACCATATTGTGAACGTTGGTTTCACCATTTAGATTTTGTTCTTTAAAAAAGTCATTTTTAAGACCGATGCGCGCCGACATCATCTTGCCCATCCAGAAAGCAAAACCTGCATCAATCACTAAGGCAGTAGCATTGCTATTCCCAAGTTCAACTTGGCCCACACCTACGTTCCAGAATTGATCGAAGTAGACGACCTGATCTAGATCAAAGCGCATCTTTCCGTAGAATAAATTGTACTCACCGACGAGATCCGTTTGAGAGACGATGAAATCGCGATCGGGTACCACGTTTTGCTCGCTCACCAGTTTTTTTCCAGTAGCACTTAATTCGTTATTCATGCGGAAATGGTTTAACCCTAAGGCCCATTTACCGTTGATGTGGTAGCGGTAGAGACCACCGAGCTGAGTCGAAACAATGCTGCCGTCTTGGTTAAGATTTCTGCCACCGATCAAACCGAACTCATGGCGATTTGACAGCGGAGAGAGACGTTCTTGAATACTGTAGAGCTTGTCTTTAGTGGTCGAGACCAAGGCCTTATCTACTGGGACCGCGAGGGCCTCTAGTTCTGACTCAAGCTTCGAAGGTGCCGCGATGGCACTGAGTGAGAGAAGAGCTAAGGCAAAAAATAATTTCATAATTACTCCCACATCCGTTCAAACCAGCGCTTTACTAAATAGCTATCAGCTTCGGCCACATTCATATCTGACCACTCGAAACCTAACACCACGATGGTGCGTCCACCTGACAAGCGGCAAGCGGCACCGAGCACGTACTGCTCAGCGGTTTCATTGTCTTCTTCGCCCGTTTTGAGGAGACCGAAGAGCTCTTTGCAATCGGTACTGGTCAGAGAGATTTCTAAGAAGGCCGGATTAGCAGACTCACGAGTGGTGATACCTTTAAGGCCCGCTTTACTTGAGGGAATGCCCAGCTCTCGCACCACTTCTAGCTCATAATCTTCGATCTTAAAGCCTGGAACTGAAGAGGCGCGTTTGCCAAGATATAAACCTTTCTCATTC
>JBIKNE010000138.1:0-6097 GCA_044358855.1 Bacteriovoracaceae bacterium
CCAGGAAATGCATCAATTTGATACGGACTGGTGCACTTAAGCTGGCCAATACATAGGCCATGCCTTCAAAGACATCGTTTTGCGAAGATTTTAGTTTTTCGAGCTTTTTGTCCATGGCTAACACCTCGTAACCATTATGATAATACAGTTTATTCAATTAATCAATTGAATAATTAAAAATCATGGAGTAAGCTAACTTCATGGAAATGTTATTGGCCGGCTTAATAATTGGTTTAGTGATGGGCCTGACAGGCTCAGGCGGTGCTCTGATTGCTATTCCGCTCTTTATGCATTTTCAAAATATGACATTAATTGAAGCTTCCAGTTTTTCACTTATCGCAGTAGTGCTTTCTGCTAGTTTCAATTTTTTCCCACAAAGAAAAGAAGCCGATAGCAAGTTGGCGGTCAGTTTGATTCCATTTTCGATAGCAGGTAGTTTTTTGGCCGTGCCCATAAAATCGGGGATTTCTCCCAGTGTCGTGGGAATTCTATTAGCGATCATTGCTCTTTATAGTTTGTATAGTGTGTGGAAGCCCACTGCTCCTCATGTCAGTTCGACTCATGTGAGTAAGCAAGGTCAAATCGCACTTGTGATAATTATCGGTTTAACTTTAGGCGTGCTCACCACATTAACTGGTCTTGGTGGGGGAGTACTATTGATGCCGATTTTCATCAGTATTTTTAAATTTTCTCAGCACAAAGCTGTTGCCACAAGTTTAGTTGTCGTCGCGATATCATCTGTCTTTTCAATTTTATTTCAGATCCAAAAAGGTTTGATTCCAGTGATCGATATTCAAGTTGTTCTTTTGGCACTTGGAATATTGATAACTGCTATCGCTCTCCAACTATCAACCAAGCTTATTTCAAAAACAGTATTACACAAAATGAGACAAATAGTTTTTACCCTCGTGGTCTTCGTAGCTATGAGCAAAATTGCAGGAGAATTGTTATGAAAATTAAACATTTTTTTGACCCAGATACTTTTACTCTTACTTATGTTGTTTCAGATGAAAAAACAAAAGATGGAGTTGTGATTGATCCTGTTTTAGATATTGATCAGGCTTCAGGTACAGTGGAAGATCGAAGCATTCAAGAAGTTATTCAATATATAAAATCAGAGGGCATTAAACTGCATGCCATTCTTGAAACGCATGCCCACGCTGATCATTTGTCGAGTTCTCAAATTTTAAAACAAGTTTTTCCAGACGCAAAAATTGCGATTGGTGAAAAAATTAAGGCAGTCCAAGAAGTATTTAAGGCCCATTTTAATATCGATTATTTGAAAGCTGACGCCTCTCAGTTTGATATTCTATTGAAGGATTTCGAAGAAAGGAGCTTTGGTACTTTAAAGATGAAGGCGATACCTACACCAGGACATACTCCAGCGTGCATGAGTTATCAGTTTGGTGACGCCGTTTTCACCGGAGACGCTCTTTTTATGCCTGATTATGGAACTGGTCGCTGTGATTTCCCTAAAGGGAGTGCCAAAGATCTTTACCACTCAATTGCTAAGAATCTTTACTGTCTTCCAGACTCAACTCGCATCTTTGTAGGACATGATTACATGCCCAATGAGCGCGAGCTGCAGTATGAGACGACAATTGGAGAAAGCAAAAAATCCAATATTCAGCTCAAAGCGACTACTTCTGAAAATGAGTATATTCAGTTTCGCGAAGCACGAGACAAAACTTTGAAGGCACCACGTCTTTTGCTTCCAAGTATTCAGGTTAATATAGACGCTGGCCATTTGCCACCACGTGAGGAAAACGGGAAAAGTTATTTGAAACTTCCCCTCAATCCTCAGTTGAAAATTGGAAAGCTCTAGGAGAATTATGAAACTTAAGCCATTTGATCAAAGCGGTGTACCAACAGTTCGAGTTGCAAAAGAAGATGAGCTGTCTGGGCTTGTCTTAGTGGATGTACGTCGTCCGGACGAATATGTAGGAGAATTGGGTCACATCGAAGGTGCTGTTTTAAAAACCTTGGGACCTGAATTAGAAACTTTTCTTGCAACAGCAAATAAAGAAGCCGATACGGTCTTTATCTGTCGTTCTGGTGCTCGTTCGGCCAATGCCACCCTGATGGCAAAAGAGCTAGGCTTTAAGTCTGTCTACAATATGGAAGGCGGCATGATGTATTGGAATAGCGTAGGACTCAAAGTCGTCCGCTAGAGTACCCAAGCATGAACGATGATCGCAATTGCAGCGGCCATCATGACAAAGCCCAGCGTTTTCTCGAGCGTCTGGGCTTTTACTTTTCCCACTACATTATTACCAATCAACGAACCCGTGAAGAAAGCCGCTCCCAAGGGGAGTGCCAGATTCCAGTCGAGGCGTCCTTGCTGCCAGTGTGAAATGGCAGCTGTTGCACTGGTGAAGACAATCATAAATAGTGCGGTGGATGTTGCACGTCTCGCCGGCATTTTGAAAATTTTTAGCATAACGGGTGTTTTGATAATTCCACCACCAATCCCAAAGAGTCCGGCCAGTGTTCCGGAAAATAAACCAAAAAATCCAATCGCCGGAAGGCCGGCCTTATAACTCACTCCATAAGCTTCGCGAGAAATCACGGGTGGGATTTGATTTATTTTTTGCAACCAACTCATTTTTCCATTTGGTGCTTTAGCACGAAAAATTTTAATTCCCATGATAGCAACGAGAATAGCAAACATTGTTTCAAGTGGACGGACGGGCAAAACATTGATCAGTGCAGCTCCCAAGATGGCACCGATGATGGTGGGAATCTCAAGAGAAATTCCGGCAAAATAATCGATCTGTTTGGCGCGAGCATTAAAAAATGTTGAAAGTAGTGCAGAGGGAAATAAGCAGAAGGTAACGACTGCAATTGCAGTCTTAAGTGGCACAGCAAAAGCCAGTACCAGTATGGGCACCATAAAGACTCCGCCCCCAAGGCCCACAAGAGTGCCGAGACAGCTAAAAAAAACACCGATGGGGAGTGCGATCGCCCATTCAACAAGAGTAAGAGTCATAGGGGGAGTATAAAAGAAAAAGGGCACCCTTGCGAGTGCCCTCTCAAAGAATTAGTACTGAGAGATCTTTTGAGCAGCTTTATTCAAATTCAAACGGCCGCCAGTTACTGTTTTGTCTTTCAGATCACTCAATTGATCAACAGTTGAAAGCATGATGGCCTTGAGATCGCGTGAGGCCTTGGCAGGATTAGATTTGGCTAATGCCGTAAATGTGGGAGATGCCACACTGTGAAGGAAAGCTACGGCTCCTGCTACGTGAGGAGTTGCCATTGAAGTACCTGTTAGGTTGCTAGCGCGATTACCTGGAACCGTCGAGTATACGTTTGTGCCTGGAGCGCCAAGATCAATATGAGTTTTACCCCATCCGGCCTGAGCGTAGAGTTTGTCTTCACTCGTGGTATTAGTGACGGCAATAATAAAATCAGTTTCACAGCTGGTAGGTACGTCACCGGTTTTATCAATATCCCACGCCATGTTGGCAGTGGCTGCAGCTGAAAGAATTCCTACTTGGCCCATGGCTTCGTAGATGTCATTCCAAACTTTATACTGAGCATCTGCACAGCGTGCACCGTCGATACCAAAGCTTGAATTGGTCGCAACGACATTGGCGCCTTCTTTACCACCAGAAGAGAGCCAGCGCTTCTTTTGTTCCAGCACATAGTTGTATCCGCGAAGCACGACAGCTGTGTCTCCTGAAGAAGCCGCAACTGGCATAATTTTTACATTCCAGTTAACACCCGCGACATGTTTACCATTATTACCTTCAGCACCTGCGATACCTGAAACGTGAGTTCCATGCATGCCCTTAGGAATTTGTGCATTATTATTGTAAGCGTTCCAGCCGTTGACATCATCAACGTAGCCGTTTTTATCATCGTCTTTACCGTTTCCTGCGATCTCGCCTTCATTGACCCAAATATTGTTTTTAAGATCCTCGTGATCAATGTCTGTGCCGTTATCGACGATTGCTACTACCACATCATCGCGGTCAGTCGTTTCGCCGCCTGTGCCAAGTTGCCAAGCTTGTGGAGCTTGAATTTTTTGCGGGCCCCATTGCTGTGACCAAGAAGCGTCGTTAGGAGTTTTTGATCGCAGCTGCATCTTCTCATTTCGCATGGCGATTTCAACCGAAGCGATGGCTTGAGCTTTCGCCAAACTCACCTTCGCACTCTTGTTGTTATCAGAGATTAGATAGATGCCAAGGCTTGGAACCAAAGCTTCTTTCACTAGAAAGCCAGCCTTTGTCAGTGCCTTAGTGTCGTTTGATTTTACGATGACGTCTGCTGCATGTGCCCCGGAGAAAATAAAGCTGGTGGCAAGTACGGCCTTTAATAGGAACATGCGATCCTCCTTGATCGTAAAATTCTTCTCATCCATAAGAAGCGATATAGATTTATTATCTCTCTCGCAAAAAGGAGCGAAACGGGGCAGGATATGCCCTGAGTCATAATTATTTCATTCTGTTAGGCGAGAGATGAAAAAGGCTTTATGCGACGGTTTTTTGACTCTGGCGGAAGATTTTGCCTAGGAGCATTTCAGTCAGACAGCGAGGAGAGAAGCGAGCGAGTTTTGAACCTATCCAATTAGTCAGACCTGGTACGACTTCGATCTTGTTTTTGGCCACTGCCTTGAGGCTCAGGCGCACAACACGCTCTGGTGACATTAAGAATTTATGGGTCAGTGGCATGAGATGGCCCATTTGAGCTTCACTCATAAACGCCGTATTTGTTCCACCTGGACAGACGGCCGTGACATGAATGCCAAAGGGCTTCCATTCATGATGAAGACCGCGTGAAAAAGAGAGTACATAAGATTTAGTCGCAGCGTAGACAGCGAAAGTAGGAATCGCCTGAAAGGCAGCCGTACTTGCGATATTGATGACGCCTGAGGGTCGTTTTTTAAGTAGAGGAAACATCTCGCCAGTGAGCTCAGTTAAGGAGCGCATGTTGAGATCCATGGTTTGAAGATTCTCGCTCAGATTTTTTTCCGAAAATTCTCCCCACAAACCTTTGCCCGCATTATTGATAAGCAGATCGATGGGAAGTTTTTTTTCTTCACAGAATTGACGAATGCGACGGGCCTCGCTGACCAGATTTAAGTCAGCTTTAAAAACGGTGCAATGAATTGCATACTTGTCTGTCAGTTCTTTCGCTAACGTAAGAAGTATTTCTTCACGTCGCGCTACGAGAACGAGATTAGTGCCCTGTTTGGCCAATTCATGCGCAAAACTCAGTCCAATTCCCGAACTCGCCCCTGTGATAAGTGCGCATTGATATTTCATAGTCCGAACAGTTTATGAACAGCACGACGCTCACGCATCGCCGTGATAAAGGCTGCATGAGACCACGTCAGTTCATCCGCTGAAACTTGAAAACCGGTATAGCGATCCCATTGTTCCGCCATGGCACCATCAATTCGTGAATGAAAGCGTACGCGCTCCATATAGTTATCACCTGAAGTGAGATGTCCACGGTCACCAGTGAGGCGTGCCATTCGGTAATGATACTCAGCTACAGCGAGTGTAGTGAGAATCCAAGGATTACCCCCGTAATACTGATCTTCGGGATAACGGCCAAGTGCTACAGCACTTAAGCCACGTTGATTGAGTGGGTATACTCGATTGAATGCTTCAGCTAAAAGCTCGATAGTGCGGGCCAGACGTGAGTCAGTGATACGGTAAGCCGCATTTTCTCCCACATGCAAGAATGCTAGAAGAATTGATGTATCCAGATTTGAATATTTGTATCCAAGGCCATCCACGCGATCACGTGTTGTGACGAAATGATTATTCTCAACAAACTTGGCCAAACGATTTTCAATTAAGACAGCTTGAAAGGCATAAAAAGCAGCCGCACCTTCGTCTTTGAATAAACGTGCTAGCTCAGCCCCTTCCAGCAAGGCCTGTCTTTGCGCCAGCAGTGTGTAGAAGTGTGAGCCTTTGACTTCTTCCCACAAATCAAAATTCGCTTCAGTCCATTGATGAGCGGTGTATTCAAGATCACGTTTAATCAAAGAACGTGCTGGCATTTCAGCTTTGTAAAGTTTTGCAAGCGAGGTAAGCGGAGTGCCTTGAGAAATGAGATGTTTTAAATAACGAACAAGAAAGAG
>JBIKNE010000140.1:0-6086 GCA_044358855.1 Bacteriovoracaceae bacterium
ATTATTGTACAAGCGTATGGCAGGGAAATTGATCTGTTTGTCATTAGGCATTTCATAATTGATAAAAAGACGATCTTTGTCTGCGTTCGGAAGTTCTAAGTCTTTCCAATGGTATAAATCTGCCCCTCCGGCCCACAAAGAAGTAGAAGAAATTATTGAAAATAAGAAAAGCCACATACCCACTCCAGATTTATTTACCAAGATACAAAATGAACATTTTAATTGGTCTCGCTAAATACATATGCCATATTACTACAAGCCCCCCATTGATATGCGGAAATTCTATACTTCTTTTTAGTTGATGAATCACCAAATAAAGTCTCTTCTTCAACAATTCCTGTAATCATAAATCCATTTAATAACACTTCTACGTTGGTTGCCTCTAGTACGCGCTCAGGTTCAACCTCGGGATTTATTAGTTTTAGGGTAGTGTCAGTAGAACTATTTTCGTCATCTTTTTTAATATTAAAAACAATTCTCCTGTATTTGCTGTAAACAAGCTGATCGTTTGAATTTCTAACTTCCACAAAGGGTTGTAGCGTAGACCTGACACCCGAGCAATTTCTGGGCACCTCGATAAAATTAGTTCTATATATACCAAGGCTATTTACTCTGGTTCCCGCCGAGCCCGAAGCACCTCCATTCGCATGCCAAACCATATCCTCAATTACATTAGGCTTTGTATGAGTTTGACTCAATTGAGCAACCAACGCATAAGGAGGCCTACATGTTGTAACACTTATACCTCCAACAGGCACATTCCTTTTAATTGGCATCACACTTAAAGAGATCCCGTTAAGATATAAATCGAGATCGTTTTCAAAATCTTTAGCATCGATTTTTAGGTGAAGTTGAAAACCACCAGGTTGGCCGTTTGTGACATTTTTCTCCAGCTTAACACGATCAGGCCCCAGCAACTCAATTGGATACCACATTGGATTATTCGTTCCAGGAATTGATTCTTTACTACCTTTAAGCAAAGGATTTCCTCTCATCAAAATTCTATATTCAACATTTGCTACGGTGTTAATTAAATCATACACTCCAATTTTGCCTTCCACTTCACGCAACCTTACCTGTTGATTCGGCGCTTGGCGCTCAGCCGGCAAATGATTCGCATTAATTATTAAATTTCGTAATTCACCTCTATTATTCTTTAGTAATTGAACGTGAAAATGATCGAAATGAATACCGGGTATATCATCCAAATCTTCACTTTCTGTGTCGACCTTCCAGTCTGAATAGATAACATCCGACATAAGCCTATTATTGTGACATGTAGACTCTAATCGAGCAGAAAAATCCGATATAACATTATATTCCTTTTTATCAATCTTGTAATTGAGTCCTTTGTAAGAAACAATTATGTTACTGGTCTGATCACTAATAAAACGCATTAGATAATCAACATCACTCCATAATTTTTTTTCGACTAATTTAACAAAAACATTTCCACCTGTTTGATCAGTGTATTTAAAATTCAAATCTAAATTTGTGCCTGATAAATGCGAAAGCGGCTTAGACCTGAGGTTACCTCCATTCATACCAGAAATATCATTAAATGTTAGTTGAGCAGAGCGATTATTGATAGAATACTCATCTTGCAATCGACTATATAGCCAGCCAAATGCTGAAGGAAGAATATGATCATCTCCACCGACCTCTCCGTCAATCTTAGACAGATCTACCCCATTCGGTGATATTGTTCTAAAATTTAGATAATCTGATGAGTTTAATCGTCCGCGCATCGACTCAAGAACAACCAAATCTCCAACCTCTACCGAATGTTGCTTTAATCCTTTTCCCGCAATGATTCTTAATCTTACTTTTCTATTTGTCGTTCCGATTTGATTGCTTAAAATTCTAAATGAAAACAAATTAAGTGATGCAGATACGTTTGGATTCCAATTTCGGAGGTAAAAACCTAATGCAGGAGCCTCAGCAGAGATATACTCCTTAGCTGATTCCTGAATTGGTAATCTTGCTAACAATCTACCTGTGAATGCATCTGAAACTATCAGATCGAAACGATCAAATGAAAGCCTTTCACTTGTGCTAGCAAATATTCTAGTTATGTATAAATCATTTACTCCGATTTTCTCAGTCGAAACCTGACTATTCATTATAGAGAAATATGGATAAGGATAGTAATAGCCTAAGCTCAAATGAGGTAACGACTCACGATATTTAAATGAAGCACCTACTCTACTCCTATCTCCAATTCTAATTGATGCGATTTCTGCTGAAATCATAGTAAAAGGAGGAATAACAATTCCTTCATTGAAGCTTTCTGATTCCTGTGCCCAAGCCTTTTCAATAATCGATGAAAATAAACTACGAGAACTACCTACAACATCACTTGGAAAAACAGCTTCTAGATATGCATCTATCAAATCTCCTTCTTGTGATGCTTCAACCCTAAACTCTTCCCATGGGATTTTATACGATTGCTCAGATGAATCGGATGGCTCAAGTTTCTTGTAATCATAAGCGACTTCACCAGTTCTTCTGTTGCGAAGAATAAGTTTGTACCAGGCGTTGGGCGATCGGCTCAAAAGCTGGGCTCTAAAACTAGCAAGCGAGCTTCCAGCAGTTGCTCTGATCGTTTTTGTTAACTGAATCTTTCCATCGCTTGAAGGAACAATGTATAGATCCTTAGGGCCAAACTCATTCTCAACTTCGTCTTCGCGTTTGACGTGATCTTTAATTTCGCCCCATCCTAAAGCTAAGTTCCAATGATCAAGACCATTTTCAAAACTTCCATTCATAGGCTCAGTTGACTGAATAACTTTTGGATCAAGCGTTAGCGAAACAAGAGCTGAATCGATCACTTGAAAATCCACTGCACCAAGATCATCTTGTGCAAAAAATCCGATCTGCCCCGATGGCAAATTTTCAAAGAGAAGTGATTCATCTGAGTTTTTAACAATCTCAGGCGACTCCTCCACTCCAGGCAAGAAACATTTAATCTGGTATTGCGAAGATGTCGTGCTAGCAAGGCTTACCGAGATTGAGCGACTACCAGCAAACAATTTGAACGATTGAACGATAGGCTTTGAATTAGAATCTAGCGACTCAATTCTTAGTTCATTTTCTCCGTCCTCTAAATCGAGGTTTACTTTTAATTGATTATTGACCCATTCTAAGCTGGCGCCAGCTTCATAATCACCAAGATAAACTTTAGTGTGCTCCAACCAAGTCTCGTCTTGCAGACCTAATAACTGTGTTCCTTCGAGCGAGAAAACTAGCTCTGCTGCGAGAGGATAAAACGGTAACGGCTCTACAATTGACAGTTTTGCATCTGAGTAAGTGATAATACTTTCGTTATCCAAAGTAATTGTCTTCGCTTCTTCAGCAGTTCTCTCAAAGCTGTTTTTTACAACCAGACGAATATCAACAGATTCTGTCGCAATATCTTTGAGTGAAAATTCTGGCTGAGAAGAAACGAGTAAATCATTTACATACCATTGGTACTGCTTAATTACTCCGGCGTTTGTTGATGATAAATACCCATCACAATCGATCTGATTTACTGCTGGCTGGTGACAATTCATGCTCGCAAAGGCTATAGGGTCAGCATTAAGAACATTCACTTCTATGGTCGTTGATGAAACAAGGCCTCGAGAATCTGTAGCAGTAGCAGTAATACTTTTTACGCCACCAGTTGAGTACAAGTGTTGGGCTGATGAACCTTGAACACTTTCACCCTCGGCAAATGACCACGAAACAGTGTAAGGAAAATTATTTTCAGTCGTGACTTGAGCTTCACACTCAACCTGAAACATCTCATTCGATTCACAGCTTGCGATAATAGTTGGTGGGATCGGAACTGTTGATGGATTAACAAGGACTGTGCTTGATGAAGTTAGTCCTAAATTATCTTGGACTGTGACCTTCACAGTGTAGGTTCCAGGGTTGGTATATGAATAATTAACATTATTACCCGCAGTTAAAATTGCGCCATCCCCCATATCCCACTTGTATTCAGTAATGAAACCATCTGGATCATGCGAAAAACTAGCATCGCAAGTAACATCCAAATTTTGAGCGTAGCAATTCAGTAGAGCCACCGGCGCCTGATTAGGCACCTCTCCGCTCACGGTTTCTGTGCCCGAATAACTCACCTCTTCGCCACGATTGGTTTTAACGGTCATGGTGTAATTATATGTTCCAGCAAATTGATACGTGTGATTGGTTTCTAGAATGAACATCCATTCAGGATTTGTGACTGGAATATCTTGAATAGTGCCATCACCCCATGCAACAGTGATTTCGCTGATGTCTTTGTCGCGATCGTACACATAGCTCTCACAACTGATCTGCCCATTACCGCCAGTGTTGTTACAGAAAAAGCCAGCGATGAAAGGAGCGCCGGCGTCTTCGATGATGATTCGTTGAGATTGGCTGCTTACGTTACCATTTGAATCGGTAATCGTCAGAGTGGCGAGATAAGCACCAGGGTCGTAATAGTGAGCATGAATAATGTCGTTACCAAAATAAGAAGTGCCATCACCATAATCCCAGCGCACTGAGACGATTGAGCCACTCAAAGCAATGGACTGGTTCAGGTAAAAAGTTACGTTATTGGAGTTTTGTGGAAAACCGATTTCATAGCTTGCAATAGGAGGAGCAACTGGAAGAATTAAGTCTGTTACGGTGACTTGAAATGTACGAGAAACTTCTACGTCATCATGGTTACCCGCCTTGAGCCTGACTGTATAAGTTCCTGCGGCCGGATATGTATGAAGAGCAAGTTTATCGACGAAATCTAATTCTGCGATGGTGCCATCACCATAATCAATTTCAAAACCGGCAATTTCATCAATGGTGTCAAATGAGTCGCGTAAATCAAAGAAGGCCTGTCTTGAGCCGAGATCTTTCCAGTAGAGATGAACGACTGGTGTTGATTCTGGAATGATCGTATGAGTTTTAGAATCAGTTTTGCCGTTAGCGTCGGTCACAGTCAGAGTCACTGACATGTTTGAGTTAAGATTGAAAATGTTGTAGCGGCGCCAGATGATCTCGGCCACATCGGCCGATTGACCATCCGAAGTCGTGTAACGTGCGCTGACGATAGCAGCATCGCCTGGTCTACCTTGGAAGAAAGTGACGAGTTCTCCTGTTTCTGGTTCTAATTTATAAGTGAAATTCGCCAAGGGCCCTGAAGTTGAAACGGGTTCTGTAACGGTGATTTGTGTGGTAGCTGATGATTTGTTGAGTTCTGAATCAGTTATTGTTAAGCGTGCAGTATAAATACCTTGCGAGCCATAGTTATGCGACCAAGAAGAATTTGTGCCGCTAGAAATGACGCCATCACCGAAATCAATAGTGTAATCGATGATCGAACCTACTCCGGCGCTGCTTCCTTGTGCATTAAACTGAATCGCTTCACCTGTTAAAGCTTGTGCTTTATTCGCTGAGACTCTTGCAATCGGCATAGGGTTTTGTATGCCATTTGATACGAGAAGCTCGAACGGAAGAGCGACTCGGATTTTCTCGCGAGCATTATAAAAACTTAGTTCCACAGGATTGGCCTGCGCAGAAAGTGAAGAAATCGAGGCATCGATAGAACGTGGAATATTTAGAGCAAGCTGAACACCGCTCAAACTGTTTACCACGGTGTTATTAAGTTTAAGTTCGATGCGGCCATTCATGCCATTTGTGTGTTTTGTCTCTTTTGTGAGGATGACACTTCCTGAAATCTGGGAAGACTGTCCTGCAACATAGCCGCCCTTATCACTTGAGATTGAAAGCTTGTAGTGATTGAAACTGCTTGAATGAGAATGCTGACCATTCACTACTCCGCCCACCATTAATGGAAGTGAGTAGCGTGCCAAGACATCAGGATTGCGATCGATATTCTCTTCGATACTGGCAATCACTTCTTGAATAAGAGTTTTACGTGCTTGAAAATGCGCCAAACGTCTTTGATAGTTCTTTTTCAGGGGATCGAGGGCTTGAATATTTTGCTCGATTCTCACTAAGGTATTTTGCAAACGCGCTTTAGTGCGAAGGAGTCCTCTGGTTTCTTTATCAAACTTACCCACAACAATAGTCAGTGTGTTATTGCCGTCTGCTGCAAGGAC
>JBIKNE010000139.1:0-6086 GCA_044358855.1 Bacteriovoracaceae bacterium
TCGTATGGTGATTGATGCAGTTGAGGGTATTGCCAAAAACCCATTCGCCACCGGCCATAGTTTCAAAAAAGCTTTCCTCGAGCGCGCTGAATTCGCTTATGACAATGAAACTTACCGCAGTATTAAAGCGAATTGGGAAGTCTTCGTACCGGGTGATGATAAAGTTTATAAAGACACAGCTTTCTTAAAAGCACCTATTCGTAGCAATGAGGCCTTCGGCTTACGGACTCAAACTGTTTTCCCAGAAAGTATCGCGCGTGAATTGGGCATCAAAGGTGAAAAGTCGAAGTTTGTTTATATCAAATCCGTAAAAACAGCTGACAATTTCTTGGCCCACTTGGTGGCTTCAGAAAATGATGATGTGACTTCACCTTACTGGATCCTTATCGATCCTGAGCGTGGTAACGCCTTAGGCGCATGGTACTTAGATGGTACTCAAGTTGAAGAGAGTGATATTGAACAAGTTATTCCTCTTGTTCGCCAAACAATGTCGATGGGTGCCAACCTCAATGACTTTATCACTCGTGCGAAATTATTTTCTGATCTTACACAAGGTAAAGGTGATTTACGTATCGCCTACAAAATCACTGAGCAAACAAAGAAGCCAGTTCAACTTAATTTAGGCTCAGGACAAGTAAATGGTATCGCTCACACCATCAAACTAAAACGTCGTTTGCTGGCGCGGGTGCTTCTCGGAATTCCAGGTGTGAAGTCAGTTACGCTGACAACCGCTCCAGGTTTATCGATTGATGCCAAATGGCCGTCACTTGAAAATGGTTCAATTGTTGGAATCGGTATGGAACTAGAAGATGGAACAATAACAGAAACTTTTTTTGTAAAAGTAAGTCTGTAATCTCAAGGAGAATCGAATGAAGCAATTATTAACAGCAACTTTGATCGCGCTAGCAACAGCGACAGCACCTGTGATGGCGGAGGAATTACTCCACCCCTTATCGGATGAAATGATTTCGGAGCTAGGTATGACTCCTATCGAAGAAATCGACGCGAGCAAAATGAAAGCACCTACCAGCGCTCAGATCGCAAAACTTGTGGAAGAGCATAAGGTTGTAATGCTTATTAATAAATCCGCTAAAGGCCCTAACGCTCAAACGATGACAGTTTTTGAAAACGGTACTGAAGTACTCAAAACCAAAGTATCTACAGGCAAAGAAGAGCGAGTCACATCAGCTTCTGGCCGTACTTATGTTTCAACGACACCTAACGGATTCTTCCGCCCAACAAAGATGTATACAGACTATCTCTCGTACACTTGGAATGCTCCGATGCCAAATGCCGTATTCTTTGTGGGTGGTATCGCTGTTCACGCAACAGGAGCTAGCAACTATTCTAAGCTTGGGTCTAGAGCCTCTGGTGGCTGCGTACGCACTACGCTGGAAGACTCAAAGAAAATCAGAGAACTCGTCATGGAGACGGGTCGTGGAAGCGCTCCGGGTATGTATGTTGTGAAAAAAGAAGCCGCAGGTAGAAATATCATCACCGGAAATACTGTGAGCGTTTCTTCAGTTGATCGTAATACAGGTGCAAAAACCGGCAAGCTTGTTCAAAACTGGGATACTTTGATCATCGTTCACGAATAATTTGTTCAAAAAACTGGGGGAATGATTTATTCACTGCACTTGAGTGAGTGATTGTTCCCCCGCTCTTCATCAAAAACAACGCTCCCACCATAACCATACGATGATCTGCTGGTAAACTTAAGTGTTCCGGAATTTTGGGTTGTCCTCCGATGATCTCCAGCACGTCTGTCTTATCATTATAACTTGCCTTGATTTCGACTTGCTTTAGCAAATCAAGCAGCGCTTGCAAACGATCACTCTCCTTATGACGAAGCACACCGACATCTCGCAAGATTGAAGTACCCTTCAAGTGTGAACATAGATATGCGAGAGCAATAGATAGATCAGGGCATGAGGCAATGGAGAAATCAAGTGGTGCACGAGTTTTGAGACCAAATCCCTGAATGCCATTTGCATTTTGTGAGATCGCGCCACGTTCATTTAATAGATCAAAAAGAATACTATCGGCCTGAGCATCTCGTTTAAGTCCTGCGAGGTTCACAGGTTTGTTCGAGACGGCGGCAAAGACTAGTGGATAAGCGGCCGAACTCCAATCGAGTGGAACTGTCACGTCACGCTTAGTGATTTCCTGACAGCAATCAAGCGTCATCTGCCAATAGGCCTGAGACGTTTTGAGTTCCTCTGGCTTGAGGTTGTAACCATCTTGATGAAAAGCGAGTTTAAGAGCCGAGGCAAACTGCGTGCTTCTGGCTGCTGAAATAGTTTGAGGGAGTTTTGCTCGTTCAATTGGTCCTTGCACATGCAATTGATTGTCATGCCAATGTAGTTTGGCGCCAGCAAGCTTCAAAGCTTCGATAAGTTCATCCCAAGGGCGCTCACTTAAACGCGCTTTCATTTTGAGAATGTATTCATTCTTACCAGAGGCGATGAGTGCCAACAGAAAACGGGCCGTTGTTCCGCCTTCACCGACTTCGATTTCGATCGGAGCAGGTTGCACTTTCTCGCACTCAGGAAATTTATTTTTAATACAAACGGTATCCGTGCCCTCTATTTGTAGACCGATTTTTTTGAGGGCAAGAACTAGATTTTGTACATCTTCACTTTTGGGAAGAGAGCGAACAACAACTCCATCACCGATTCGTGCAGCTAGAATGAGAAAACGATTCGCATGAGACTTAGAGCCAGGAAGAAGAGTGTCAGACTTAAAGTGACTAGGTTCAACCCTTAAAGTCACTTAACGCCTCCAGGCGACTTCGTAACTGAGGAAGACTAACTGATTCAATCCGGGGCGAGCCGATCTTATCCACTAAAATGATATTGATTCCGGCGGTCGAGCGTTTCTTGTCATGGCCCAAGGCCTGCCAAAAAGCGTCTTTATCAAATCTGGCTTTGTAATGAGTAAGATCAATCTTGTCTTCATCAATATCGAGCTTACGTACTAATTTCGAAAAGACCTCGTAGATTTCTTTTTGATCAAAAGCCTTTAAGATGTATTTTAAGCCCATCGTAACAGCAAGCCCGTGTGGGATTTTAAGGTTATGCTCAAAGGCATGACCAAGTGTATGGCCAAGATTCAAATATGCACGCTCGCCTTGATCTTTAAAATCTCTTGAAACAAGATCAAGCTTATAGCGTGCACATTGAAGAATCAGATCTTCGGTAAGAACTTTCATCTCCATGACTGCATCGTGGATTCCCTGATCGAGCAATCCATACTTCACAATTTCGCCTTTACCTGATGCCAAGTCTTGACTGGTGAGTGTTTTCAAAAAATCTGAACAAATCCATATCTCATCAGGAGCATGAAAAGCGCCTATAAGATTTTTGGCGTGCTTCGAATTCAACGCTGTTTTGCCACCAATGGCTGCGTCAACCATACCCATCAGAGTGGTAGGAATAGCTGTCCAACTGATGCCACGGTGAATAGTCGCTGCCATAAAACCTGCAAAGTCGGTCGTGGCGCCTCCACCGATTCCTAGAATGCGATGACCGCGCTGGATTCCCTGTTTTAAAAAGAAATCAATCGCCTCTGAGAATACTTCTAGATTTTTTTGATCTTCCGGACGCTGCAGCCAAAAGACATCAGGTGAAAACTGCAGCCATTGTGGGAGCATGTTTTTGACACGAGCATCTACCACGGAGTAAACACGTTGTTCACGCGCACGTTCAAGAGCGTTAGCCAATTCGAGTTGCTTATAGGATAGAATTTTGGAATTCATGGGTGATTTCTTATCGGACAAATCATAAGGTATCTAATGGCCAAAGTTGATGATTTTTTAATAATTCGAGAATACGACTCTCTTAGTCGAGAAGCTAACTCCTTAAAGACGCAGATGGATGAGGAGCTTACTCGGTTAAAGCGTCGCGAGGGTGACTTAGCTGACCGCCAAGCTCTGCTCAAAACGCGTGAAGCTGATATGCGATCGCT
Organism: Bacteriovoracaceae bacterium; assembly: GCA_044358855.1. Classification (GTDB taxonomy): domain Bacteria; phylum Bdellovibrionota; class Bacteriovoracia; order Bacteriovoracales; family Bacteriovoracaceae; genus UBA6144. The sequence goes on from JBIKNE010000139.1 coordinate 3,967, forward strand.
CAACGATCAGATCGCAGAACTTGACCGCCGGCTGGCGCAACGACTCTCGCCCGAGATGGCGGCGAAAGTGGAAGAAGAAGGTCTGGCCATGTTGATTCGGCAACAAGAGCTTGAAGTTGAAATCGAAGAACATAAAACTTTTCTGGCCGGTTTCAGTAAGACCGTAAAAGACATTCGCGAAGAGATAGAGCTCAATTTAAGTAACCAAAAAATGAAGCGTGATGCGACTCTAGAAAGAGCACAAAATCTGTTCACCACTCTTCCTGAAGACTGGCAAAAAGCGTATCAAAAAATCGCAGCTAAAAATCCAGCTCATGGTGTCTTCACCCGTCTTGATGGACTCAAATGTCAGTTCTGCCGAGGGGCCGTTTCCAAGGTCTTTGAGTCGGAAGTCGATACCCAATTCCAACTTAAGGCCTGCCCAAGTTGTGGAAGGCTCGTTCTTCCCTACAAGACGGTTGCCGGCTAAGGCCTTAAGGGTTTATAAAGCCAGAACCGAGAAAAGGGGATCATCGTCGGGGGGCAACCCCGGGAGGAAAGTCCGGACACCACAAAGCATCGTAGCGGGTAACGCCCGCCCATCGTGAGGTGAGGACAAGTGCAACAGAAAGTATGTATGGCTTCGAAAGAAGTGCGTAGTGAAACCAGGTAAACTCTACGAGGTGCAAGCTCACATAGGTGAACGCCTGAGGCCCGCTTGGCCGATGTTCACGGGTAGAGTGCTGGAGTCCAGGGGTAACTCTGGACCTAGAGGAATGATGGTCTAAAACAGAATCCGGCTTATCCCTTTTCTCGGTCTTTTAGATTTTAGCCAAACATTTTTCACTGGCAGTTGAAAGATTGCTGTTACCATCGGCTAAATCTCGCCAGCTGGTATCTCGATCGAAATTCCATTCTTTCCACTCTGCATGAGAAATCTCAAGCACATGATTGGTGATTGAATACTTTGTAATACCGGTCTTCACGACTGGTAAATCTTTGATGGGAAGCTTTGTCTTGAGCGGAAGATATTGATTCATTTTTTTATCATCACAAGAAATAACAAACGTGGGTAATTCCCACTGGCCTGCTAACCACTCCCCTTCCGACTTTTGATAGGCCAGCACCTTTGAGCCTTTTTTCACAACTACTCGCAATAGAGTTAAGGTATACTCCACTGATTTTTTCTTTTCCGTTGTTGCTCCGATTGGATAACTCAAAGCACTACCAAGTTTAAAGGCCTGACAATTCTTTTTTACCGGACAAATCTCACAAGCGACTCGATTGGCCTGACAGATGGTGCGGCCTAAATCCATCAGCGCTTCATTTAATGCACGAAAAGAGTGGTGGCGCTCTTTGACAATTTTCTTTTCAATAAAGAGTTGCGCGAGCTGTTTTTGTAGACGCGGCCCCTTAGCGGTCTTGATTCCATAAATCCTTGCTAGCACTCGTTCGAGATTGGCATCAACGGCCAGAGCAGGTCGATCCATGCCAATCGCCACGAGAGCGTTAGCAGTATAAGGACCGATTCCTGGAATTAGTTGCAAGTCATCAAGTCCTTCTGGAAATTCTCCTTTCCAATCTTGGGCTATTTTCTCCGCAATCTTTTTTAAATTCTTTGCACGTCGGTAATAGCCAAGTCCCTTCCACGCCACCAGCAACTCTTCTTCACTCGCCTTGGCCAATGTTGTGAGATCAGGGAAGCGTAAGAGAAAGCGCTCAAAGTGCTGCAGCACAGTTGCAACAGTGGTTTGTTGCAACATGATTTCCGATACGAGGGTACGATAGAGCGTGCGCTTTTGGCGCCAAGGCAGATGACCAAATTCCTTGGCCGACCAGTTGAGCAATTGATCCCACATAAGAAGTTGATGCTAAGGTTTACTCACACGACTTGGCCAGATCAGAGATGTAGTCCAGCATTTGTGCAGCAGGGAAAGTTCCGCGATCGCCGCGTATCTTGGCATTTTTACTTTCCAGGTATTGAGAAAGCTCGGCCTGATATTCATAAACATCAGTAATAAGAAGTAATTTTTTAGCCGTAGACTCTTCCATCCAGTGAATGAGCCGTTTGGCATCATTCATTCCCTGATTCACACAAGCGCCAGCAGCCGAGCCCAAATCACGAATCGAAGTATCAAAGC
>JBIKNE010000141.1:0-6085 GCA_044358855.1 Bacteriovoracaceae bacterium
AGAGAGTTTGGTGGTGACGACGATGTCGCGCGCTTTGTAATCCACACAAGCTTTTTTGTAACCTTCGCTGACCTTGGCTTCTTTCGTGGCAATAAATGGTGAGCCAATCGAGAGACCGTCTGCTCCTAAAGCGAGCATCGAGAAGAGTCCATGGCCTTCACCCACGCCACCGGCAGCGATGACGGGGATTTTACTTTGCGCTTTGAGCATAGGGACCAGAATAGAGGCGGGGATATTACCGAGGTGCCCACCGGCGCCTGAGTTCACGGCGATATGAGCATCAGCACCAAGATCTTCTACTTTTCGTGCATATTCACCATCGATCACATCACAAAAAACTTTGCAGCCTTGTTTGTGTGATTCTTTGATCACTTCTTCGGGAGAGCCGAGGGATGTGATGAAATAATCAACGCCGAGATCAAGACACTTGTAGAGCTGTTTTTTGTAGAGTGGATTTGATTTATTCACAATCAAATTCACGCCCATAGGAGCTTTTGAAGAGGCTTTGATGTGTTTGATGCCTGCTTCTAATTCTTCAATTGTTCGCCAGTTGAGCGCGGGAATGCAGCCAGTGATGCCGGCGTCTCCGGCAGCAATCACCATTTCTGGTGTGGTCACCAAGAACATGGGTGCCATGATAATAGGGTGTTGAATTCCAAGCATTTTAGTAAGAGATGTTTTCATGTAGCTATTATAATTCTCTTCTGTCATTGCTGCGCATAGTTAGATTCAAGAATTCGTTATTCTCTGACTTAATCTCACTCTTCTTGGCAAGGTGTTTAGGACGTGGGCTAATAGAAGAAACAACTTTCACAAGGATGGAAAAGTTGAAAAAGCTAATTCTCGCATTAGCTGTGTTGGCCATGGAGGCACAAGCAGCAAGTCCACTACGATGGGTCACCATCGATTCTAAAATTCTGGGTTCACTTGCTCCGATGCAAAAAGCCTTGATGGTTGAAAAAGAAGCCAATGGTGTTTCGTTGATTCAACTTGAGGAAGCGCAAATCGAGCAACTCTCTCACGCGATTCACCATGAGCTTCATCGCTGTGGTGGGTTCATGACCCACGATTCTTACGATGAGGCGGAAGCTGCCTTTGAGCCGAATGGTGAAATGTTCTACAGCATGAAGGGTATCTTCTCTGATTATACGATTGATCAGCAGGCGATTCTTCCGGCGATGATTCAGCAGGTAGAAACGACGAAAATTGAAGAGGTCATTCGTGGCATGTCCGCTTTCCATAATCGCTACTACAAGGCAGCCACTGGGGTTGATTCTCAGAATTATATTCTTGAAACATGGAAAGCGATTGCCAAAGGTCGCAGTGATATCAAGGTTGAGCTTTATAAGCACAGCGGCTGGCCTCAGCCTTCAGTCGTGTTGACGATCGAAGGATCTGAGTCGAATGGTGAAACGATTGTTTTAGGTGGCCATGCTGATTCAATCGGTGGTGGTTGGTTTGGTGGTGAAAGGGCCCGAGCTCCTGGAGCGGATGACAACGCCTCTGGAATTGCCACGATTACAGAAGCTCTTCGGATTGCAGTCGCCAATAACTTCCGTCCCAAGCGCACGGTTCAATTGATGGCCTATGCCGCTGAGGAAGTTGGACTTTTGGGTTCAAAAGAGATCGCGAATGCTTATAAGACTCAAGGGAAGAAGGTCATTGGTAAAATCCAATTTGATATGACGCTCAAGAAGGGAACAGCTAACCGCGATATCGTCTTGATGACGGATTTCACTAACGCTGCTCAGAACGCATTTTTGGGCAAGTTGATTGATGAGTACGTTAAAGTTCCTTGGGGTTATTCGAAGTGTGGTTATGGTTGTAGTGACCATGCTTCATGGACGAATGCCGGTTTCCCTGCGTCAATTCCTTTTGAATCCGAAATGGGTGATCGCAACCGCGCTATCCATTCGGACAAAGACACGATTGAGACGGCCGGTGGGAATGCCCAGCATGCTGCAAAATTTGCTAAACTCGCGCTCGCCTATATGGTAGAGTTAGCGAACTGATGAACGACACACAGACTTCTCTCTTAATAGATCCTCGGGCCATGTTCGGGGATCTGTTACAAAATCTCGAATTATCCCGCAAAGCTTTTGTTTCCACGAGCCTGTCTGGCGACTCGCCAGACTCTATTCGCTCGCTGGAAGATGCTACGGTCGTTTTGGGAACTCTCGAAGTGGTTTATACCGAGATGGCGAAGCTTTTGGCGGCTGCGCCCACACTTGATTCGGTCTTCGAGAAATATTTCGGTCCCGTGAGAGAGTTGAATGACCGCGAAGCCATTTTTGAAGTGGCGCTGTTGGATGAGTATCTCTTTCCTCGCACGGATCAATGGCCTTTGACGGTGGGTGAGAGTTTCAACCGAGAAATGGTGGAAGGTTATCGCGAAGGTTTTAGAGAATGGTGCAAGGAAGCTCTTAGTTTTCACCAAAAAACTCAGGAGCAGTTGAAAGAGCGCTTTGATCTAAAACTTTCGACCAGCGATCTGACCTGTCAATGTACGCAATGTTTGGCCGACTATCGGACCAAGCTGCGCGAAGAAGTGATGGAGCAACAAGAGAAGATGATCAACGACGCCGAAGAGCGTTTATTTGATATGGTTCTTTCTCGCTCTATCACTGATGTTTCAAATTATGTATTTAATCTGCGCAAGAATATGGAGCGCGGAATTAATCAGGTTCGCAATAAATTTAAACGCAGCTCTCTGAATAAAATTGAAAGCGAAGTAAAAGCCGTCTTTCGCGCCAAGTTCTCTGGCACTTCTCCTTTGGGAAAACTCTACCGTGAGAAGTTAATGGTGTTTTTTAACACCTGTCTTGTAGAGCAAGGTTTAAAGCCTGAGATTATCACCCCAGGTGAGTACGAGCGCTTCTTTTTGCAGCAAGAGACGGGGATTTGGAAGCCGGAAGGATTCCTAAAAAAAGAATTCGAAAAATTCACTCGCTCCGTTTTGCTTTTAAAGCGTAAAGATATCTCCAGTACGATTTTAAGAGATTACCTCGGTCAGTTCTGGGTGCATGCTGAGGCCCGTAAAATTAATCGTAAGATTATTTACCATATGGGTCCTACCAACTCAGGTAAGACTTATCATGCCATTGAAGCCTTGGTGAAATCTAAGCGTGGCTGCTACCTCGCACCTTTGCGTCTTTTGGCCGCTGAACTCTTCGATACCATGAACCAGAAAGGTGCGATCACGACGCTTCTGACAGGCGAAGAGGTTATTGAAATTCCCGGCTCAACTCACTTTTCATCCACGATTGAAATGGCACGTCTGAACGAGCGTTTTGATTGTGCTGTTATTGATGAAATTCAAATGCTGACTGATCCTCAGCGTGGCTGGGCATGGACCCGTGCTTTAGTTAATTTACAGGCCGATGAAGTTCATTTGTGTGGTGATGCTTCTGTCTTGGAACTCGTTAAACAAATTCTTAAACTCACCGGTGATACTCTTGAAGTACGTGAGTATAAACGTATGACTGAACTTCAAGTGATGGATCGCACGATCACTCTCGCAGAGCTTGAGCGCGGTGATGCTTTGATCGTTTTCAGTCGTAGAAATGCGCTGAAGTTTAAGGCCGATCTTGAAAACTTAGATTTCAAAGTTTCTATCGTCTATGGACGTCTCTCACCAGAAGTTCGCCGCGAGCAGGCCCGCAAGTTTGATTTTGGTGAAACTGATATCATCGTTTCCACTGATGCCATTGCCATGGGTATGAACCTGCCGGTGCAACGGATTGTCTTTTCAGCACTTTCTAAATTTATTGATAACAAAGAACATCCACTTACCATGAGTGAGATCAAGCAGATTGCTGGTCGCGCCGGGCGCTTTGGTCGTTTTCCGATTGGTTACACCACAACTTTAAATCGAGTCGAAGCGGGCCTTGATCGTTTGCAAGAGGCACTTGATCACACGTTAGGACAAAGTGATAAGGCGATGGTCGGTCCCGATTTAGAGATCTTTAAGAGTGTGAATAGTGCTCTCGATATTAATGGTCTGCCGGTACTGACACTTTCAGAATTTTTGCGTCTGTTTAACACGATGACTTTCCAGCGTCCTTTCTACTGTACTGATTTGAAAGAGATGATTGAGATCACAGAAATGGTTGAACAGACGGATGAGCATGTGAAGCTCTTACCAACAGAGATTTTCGGATTCTCCTGTGCACCCGTTAATCTTGGTTTGGTTGAGCATGTGCAGTACTTCTTGTGGATCCTAAAGCACTACGTCGATAGCGCGCCAATACTCAATGAAAACATTGATTACAGCAGTGATGATATCGATTACCTCGAAACTTCAATCAAGTGTGTGGAACTTTATCAGTGGCTCGCTCGCCACTTTGATGGGAAGAACTTCAATTTCATTGAGGCCCAGCTTTTAGAAAACAAAGCCAAAGCTGTTGAAAAGCTCAATAGCTTACTCTCGGAAAAAACCACCAAGACGTGTTCATCATGTGGCTGCAAGCTCTCCATGAGTTCACGTTTTGCTATTTGCGATAACTGTTTTACGGCGCGCAGAAACTCTCGTCGCGGACCTCCTCGTAGCGAAAGTCGCGGGAGAGATGATCGCCCGGGAAGAGATGACCGTGCCCCTCGCGATGATCGCCGGCCTCCACGTGAAGAACGCGGTCCAAAACGTGATGAGCGTAATGATCGCAGGCCTTCACGCGATGACCGCAGACCTCCCCGCGCGGAACAAAAAACACCCGCGCAATCGGGTGAAGGAATTCGTCGACCTGAAGGCAGTGGCATGGATTTGCGCGCGCTCAGAGCAGCGGCTTCCGGTGGCAGCAGTCGAAGACCTAAGTCAGGTGGCTCACGTGCCGCAGCTGCCTTTACCGGTGTAGGCGGAGGTCCAGCGGGTGGCAAACGTCGTCGCAAGAAAAGCGGTGGCAGTGGCGGCGGTTCTGGATTTGGTCCGAAAAAAGGCTAGCCATGATGACCGTCATGGAATGGGCCAAGACACTGCTCTTGTCGCCTCACTACTCAGATAAATTACTCTCTATAACTCTCACGGCCCCGATGGGTGAGTGGCAGGCTTTTGCTCTTCCATCGCGCCCAGGCCGCGAGGACAAACTGCAATTTTCAGATCGCCAGATTAAATTTCCCAAACGTGGCTCACTGGTTAATCCACAAAGTCGCGGCATTGCGATTCATAGTTTTGCTAATCATGAACTCTTAGCGATTGAGATGATGGCGGCGGCTCTGCTTGTCTACCCTCATCATGATGAGGATAGTATTCGTATGAAGCGCGGAATTGTGGCAGCCATTAGAGATGAACAAAAACATCTGGCCCTCTACGTTCAGCGGTTGAAAGCACTCGGTGTGCAATTCGGTGATTACGCTTTAAATGATTTCTTCTGGCGTCAGATGGAAAAACTCAAAACGCCTTCATCTTTCTTTGCTCTCATGGCACTCACATTCGAGTCGGCCAACTTAGACTTTGCTTTTGAATATGAAAAAATCTTTCGCTCTGTTGGTGATATCGAAACCGCCGATGTACTTAAAACGGTCTTTGAAGATGAGATCAGTCACGTGGCTCTCGGTGCGCACTGGTTAGGTCAGTGGAAAGGGCAGCTTGATCTGTGGGATTATTATCGCTCTGTTCTTCCTATGCCACTAACACCTGCACGTGCCAAAGGTGCTAATTATCTTCCTGAGACCAGATTAGCAGCGGGCCTTGAGCCTCAATGGGTAGAAAAATTAGGTGAGTTCCAAGATGATTTCCGCATAACAAATCGCAAAGCTTGGAAAGAGCATGCCGAGTCTTAGATTCAATGTTGATTTCGAAGAAGTTTTAAGCGGCAGGCCCTCTCGTCCTCATTTGATTGCCACCCTTGAGTTTTTTGCCTTTTGGGTAACCAATGAGAAAGTCTTAGTTCATCGAGACTATTCTCCACGCTATTTGAACTATGTTGCCGAGCTTTGTGGTCACAAAATTGAAATCACGATAAATGATACCGCGATTAATTGGTGGGGAGAGACACAAAATCTTCCTCTCATGCGTGTGTTAAGTAGTAAGACAGAGTTTCTTAAATGGTGGCTCAAACGCTGGCCTTTAGAGGCTGCCGTTTGCCAGAAT
>JBIKNE010000142.1:0-6065 GCA_044358855.1 Bacteriovoracaceae bacterium
GATTTTTGCGATCTCTTGGGTCAAATTTAAGGCCCCGCCTCTCGAAAGAACGATAAAGAAGGGTGGAACAGGCATATGAATCGCCTCAAGCTCCCTTAGGCGCCCCGCCTTACTACCTGCATCATGAAAAGCTGATCCCATTGTTTGATATTATCACGGGCCCCCACTGTGCGCCGTGCGACAAGTGTTTCATTTTTTTGACAACTGACTAGAGTGGCCTTATAAAGTTCCACTAACTCATCTAGGGCGAAAAGCAGGGAAATCCCTCCCCGGCAGATGGTTATTCTTTAAGGAGCTCTCATGTACAGTGTCGTGGAAATCAAAGGCCACCAATACAAGGTGTCTCCCGGCGATCTTATCGATGTTGAAAAACTCGATCTAGAAGAAGGGAAAACAGTAGAATTCGATCAAGTCCTCTTGATCGGTGGCGAGAAGACAATCGTTGGTTTGCCAACAGTTGCTGGCGCAAAAGTTAAGGCCACGGTTGTTAAGCAAGGCCGCACTCGTAAAATTTTCGTTCTTAAGCGCGCACCTGGTTCATACCGTCGTAAAAACGGTCACCGCCAGTGTTTCACCGGCCTCGTGATCACAGAGATCAATGACGGCAAAGGTGGAAGTGCAAAAATCGATGCTGGCCACCAAAATGCCAAGCGTCTCAAGAAGTAATTAAAGAATTAGGAGATTAGACCATGGCACACAAGAAATCGGGTGGTTCGACCAGTAACGGCCGTGACTCAAACCCAAAATATCGTGGTGTAAAAAAATACGGCGGCGAAGTTGTCGAAACTGGCATGATCGTTGTTCGTCAGAAAGGCACTAAAATTCACGCTGGTAAAAACGTACGCATGGGCCGTGACTTCACGATCTACGCTATGTGCCCAGGAAAAGTGAAATTCGCTTGGTTCACTAAGAGCCAAAAGATCGTTTCAATCGTCCCAGCATAATTTTCGGGATTATTTGAGTTATTTTCAAGGGAGCTTGGCGACAAGCTCCCTTTTTTTTTGTACAAAGCGCATCATGAGATTCATCGACGAAGTAGAAATTATTATCCGCTCAGGCGACGGTGGTGCTGGCTGTGTAGGCTGGCGCCGTGAAAAGTTCGTTCCTCGCGGGGGACCTGACGGCGGCAACGGTGGTCGTGGTGCTCACGTTATTTTCGTCGGCGATGAAAACTTCAATACCCTCATGCACTTTCGCGGACAAAAAGTTTTCCGAGGTGATGATGGAGTTAAGGGTGCTGGCTCAGGTATGAACGGTGCCGCCGGTGAAGATTTGATCCTTCGTGTACCCGTGGGAACTCTCCTCTATCACCAAGAGACAGGTGAATTGATCTGTGACATTTCGGAGCATGGCCAGACCTATACGGCGTCTGAAGGTGGCCGCGGCGGACTCGGTAATGCATTCTTTCAGACATCGACCAACCGATCGCCTCACTACGCTCAGAAAGGTGAACCGGGAGTAGAAATTCCTATTCGTTTGGAGCTGAAACTCTTAGCGGATATCGCACTCATCGGACTGCCCAATGCTGGCAAGAGCACGATGATTTCAACGATTAGTAATTCGCGTCCTAAAATCGCTGATTATCCCTTCACCACTCTTGAGCCTAACTTAGGTGTGGTTTCAGTCGATAACGACAAAACTTTAGTGGTCGCTGATATCCCGGGATTGATCGAGGGAGCATCTGAAGGCAAAGGCTTGGGGATCGCTTTCTTAAAGCATATCGAACGTACCTCGGCGCTGGTTCATTTGATCGATTGTTCGATGTTTATTGAGGAATACGAAGTGATGGAGGCCTACTCCACCATTCGTGATGAACTCGGAAAATACGATGAAAGTCTCTTAAATAAGCGTGAAATCGTCTGTTTAACTAAGATTGATGCCATGACTGAAGACGAGATTGAAAAATTCCGCTCATTTATGGAAGAGAACCTTGATCGCCGTGTATTACCGGTATCTTCGATCTCAGGACGTAACATTGACCTCTTAAAGCGCCTGATGCTAAAGACCAAAGAAGAAGTTTAAGAAAGGACACCCGTGGCCAACGAATTTTTGAAGAATGAAATCCAGAATATCCTTAATGATAAGCGCTGGGCTTTTCCCTTGAATCACGCCATGGCGGCCACCTATGTGCTCGCTCACTACAAAGGCGAGAATCTTAAAGTTTTCGATATGCAGAACGGCTCCGCGATGTGTGACTACAACATTGTCGCGACAGCACAAAACCCCATGCAAGCACGCGCGATGGCCGATGAAATTGGCCGTCAGTTCCGCGAAATGGGTACCGAAATTATCTCATTCGAAGGTTATGGTTCAGCGGACTGGATCTTGCTTGATACCGGTGACGTCATCACTCACATCTTCCAAGAAAATACCCGCTCGGCTTATGACCTTGATCATGTGTTCGGCGATCGCCCACATGTGAAAATTCCTGATGAATTCTACTTCGCAGGCGCTGCCGCTCCAAAAGCTGAAGAGACCCTCAAAGGGTTCTTCTAAGCTTGAAGGCCTTTCATCTAATCTGTGTCGGCAAACTCAAAGACGCCTCCCTTGAGGCGATTGAGAACGACTACTTTAAGCGCCTGAATAATCCTCCGCTACAAATCCATGAACTCAAGGCCTCAGCTGAAAATAAAGATGCTGAGGGCGAAGTCATTCTCAAAAAGCTCAAAGATTTGGGTGATACCCATCGAGTCGCCATGACCGAATGGGGCAAACGATATACTTCAGTGGATTTCGCTAAATGGACAGAGAAGCTACTTGAGCGGCCGGCAAAGACGGTTTTTATTATCGCCGGAGCCGAAGGCTTCTCCGACGCAGTGCTGAGTTCTTGCCAGGAACGTTTATCGCTCTCGGAGCTGACATTTCCTCATAAACTAGCGAGAATTCTACTCGTGGAGCAGCTCTACCGCGCTCAAACGCTGCGTACAGGGCATCCCTACCACAACTAGGGGATCGTTATGTCTTCCATTCAATCTTTAAGCAAACGTGCACTCCTTTGCATCTTTGATGGCTTCGGACTGCAATCGGCCGATTTAAAAAATGCTATTCTTCACGCGAAGAAACCCACTTTCGATCATGTCTTTGCCACTTATCCGATGACCACCATTCAAGCAGGCGGTGAACCTGTCGGACTTCCCAAAGGGGTGGCGGGAAATTCTGAGGTTGGGCATTTGAATTTGGGCGCAGGCCGTCCTGTTCGTCAGGATTTAGTTCGAATCAATGAAGCGATTAATCTCAACACTTTTAAAGATATGCCTCGCTGGAAAGAGTTGATTGAGTTTGCACGCAAGAATAAGCGTTTGCATCTTTTGGGTCTGTTATCTGATGGTGGTGTGCATTCACACATTGAACATCTGAAACATATTCTCTCGCTTTTGAAAAACGAAGGCATTCAAGTTTATCTCCATGCCTTTATGGATGGACGTGACACCGGCAAAGACAAAGGTGTCAATTATCTCGGCGATATCATAGCCTTCGGTGGATTTAAATTCGCCTCGATGCAAGGCCGCTCAATTGGGATGGATCGCGACCGTCGTTGGGAAAAGATTCAAGCGGCGATGGATATTATGACTGGAAACGCGGTCACACCGATTGATCCGATGACGTACCTTAAGAGTGAATACGCCAAAGGCCTCTTTGATGAATTCATCACGCCGGCACTCTTTGACAAAGACGGAGCAATAAGAACGGGCGACGCTGTTTTCTTCTTTAACTTCCGTCCCGATCGCGCTCGCCAGATTACTCTCGCTTTTAATGAGAAAGGATTTAAAGAATTTCCTATCAAAGTGAAGCCCGGCATGTGGCTGTGTATGAGCCCTTACGTGCAAGACGAGATCCCTGATCTGCCAATTCTCTTTGATAAAGAAAAAATTCCTGGAACTCTCGCTCACTACATTTCAACTCTAGGTTTGAAGCAGTTTAAGATTGCTGAAACTGAGAAGTATGCCCACGTGACTTACTTCTTCAATGGAGGCGAGACACAACCCTTCGCTGGTGAAGAGCGCCTCCTCATTCCTTCTCCGCGTGAAGTGGCGACCTATGATTTAAAGCCACAGATGAGTGCGCCGGAAGTTTGTGATAATCTCATCAAAAAACTCTCCGATCATTCTATCTCACTTTATGTGGTGAACTTCGCTAACTGCGATATGGTTGGCCACACCGGCAACTATGAAGCAGCGGTAAAAGCTGTTGAAACGGTTGATCAGTGCTTAGCACGCCTAGTAGAGGCCTGTGCTAAAGAAAATGTGACTTTGCTTGTGACCGCTGATCATGGCAATGCCGATCAGATGATCTATCCTGATGGATCAGCTCACACTTCTCACTCGGATGCGGAAGTACCTTTTGTGATCATTCATCCCAAACTTAAAAATATTAAAATTGCTCCACGAGTGGCGAAAGATTTAGCACTCAAGGATGTGGCCCCCACCATTCTCAAAGTGATGGGGATTGATAAACCTAAAGACTTCTCTGGTGAGGCGGTGTTTCCATGAAAATAGCTCTTCTTTGTTCTGGTGGTGACGCTCCTGGAATGAACTGTGCCATTCGTGCCGTTGTCAGAACGGCGATCTTTCATGGCCACAAAGTTTTAGGCATCAAGCGTGGCTACACAGGACTCTTGCGTGGTGAATTCCAAGATATGAATCTCTCATCAGTTGGTAACATCATTCAGCGTGGTGGAACAGTCCTACAAACTTCACGCTGTCCAGAATGGATGAAGCCCGAATACCGCGCCAAAGGTGCAGAGATTTTGCGCGCTCAAGGTGTCGATGGCCTTATCGTCATTGGCGGTGATGGTTCATTTAACGGTGCGAACGCTCTCTCGGTTGAGCATGGTTTTCCGGTGATTGGCATTCCCGGAACAATTGATAACGACATCAGTGGCACTGAATACACGATTGGTTTTGATACCGCTGTACAAACTGCGATTGAAGCCATTGACCGAATTCGTGATACCGCTCACTCACACGCCAGAACATTTCTGGTTGAAGTCATGGGAAGAAATTCTGCCGCCATCGCACTCAAAGTAGGCGTATGTACTGGTGCAGAGAACGTGCTTCTTCCTCACGATCAAATTCCTCTGCAAAAGATCGTCGATGATATCCAGCGTGGCGTGGCCCGCGGCAAAGACTCATCGATTATCGTCGTGGCAGAAGGACCTGTCGCTGGTCGCTCTTATGAAATCCAAAAAGAACTTAAAACTAAGCACCATCTCGATGCCCACGTTTGTATTTTAGGCCATATCCAGCGCGGTGGCTCTCCCACATCCAACGATCGCTTCATCGCTTCACAAATGGGCTCCCTTGCTGTGGAAGCGATTATTGCCGGTAAAACTGGTAAGGTGACCGTCGTGCAGAAAGGAGTAGTGACACTTGAAGAACTCTCCAAGTGCACCCTCAAAAATGATGTCGGCTATACTGAGTTTAAAGAATTAGCAGAGAAGCTCTCGATTTAGATATTTATGCGAGCAAGGGATTTGAGGACTTTTTAGTTCTCATATCCCGCTCAAGCGCTGCCGTTCTTTTACTGGCTTCGTTGAAAATCGTATTCAAGTGAATATTGGCACCTTGGCGAATCAAGGACTCAACCATTCCTAAGAGTCTTTCAATCGAGAAAAATTCAAGCTGGTATGAACATATCTTACTTATCTCAGATTTATTAACTTCAATAGCAGATCCAATCTCAGATTGGGTAAGTCCACTTTGAGTTTTATGCTTAATAATTTCCGAGCAGAGCATATATTTCATAATATTCGCAGATGATTTCAACCTCGGAATGTGAACCGGCTTAATCAATCCAGAATCAACTTTTTTATTAATTTCTTTTTCTTCTTTTGATAGATATCTTCTTTTTTTCATAAAATCCTAAATTGTAAAAACTGTTACGATTACACCTTCGCCCACGTATTTGAGTGGGACATCAAAAACTACTCTTATCGAATCGCCGTCTTCATCTGTGGTCATCCAGTGATATCAATAATAAGCGACTCCTTTTATCCTTACTTTTTCCTTGTTCACCCCTAGAGTCCACTCAACTTGGAAATATTTTAATTGTTCAAAAATTTCGAC
>JBIKNE010000143.1:0-6062 GCA_044358855.1 Bacteriovoracaceae bacterium
TGAGGTTGCGCAAGTATTGTTGGGCATCAATATTCTTGGAACGGATCTGCAAGAGATCGACATTGCCAATAGGATCATCAGAAGGCTTTTGAATGCGCTTCATATTTGAACCTTTGATCTGCAAATCTTCCACCTTGCTCTTAGTCTTACCGACTGAGTGCTTGATGGCATGAATTGAGCTATTTTCAGATACTCTACTCACAACTTACCTCAGCTCATAAGTCCCAGCACCGCTTTGAACATTTCGTCAGAGGCCTTAATGACCTTTGCTGAAGCTTCGTAAGCGTTCTGGTACTTCACCATGTTGGCAGTTTCTTCGTCTAATGAGACGCCAGAAATGCGTTCTTTAATCGAGCGTGCCTGCGCCAGGATTCCACCCGATTGTTCGGTATCAATTTTTGATTTCGCCACCTGCATACCGACGTTGCCGACGGTTTTGAGGTAGTGCTCTTCTAGTGTCGTGGTGCCCTCACCTAGAATCTTTTCGTGTTGTAGACGAGAGATAGCGATAGCGACTCGGTTGTCACCCGGAGAGTTGGGCTCTATACCAGCAGCAATATTATTCACATCAGCTAGGATTGAATCATTTATTTTGAGATATTCAGCGGCACGTCTTTTTCCAACGGGCGCATCAAAGAAATCAATTCCAGTAACGGGACCATTGGCAAGGCCTGGCATCGGAAGACCAGTGCGCTCATCAACTGGCACTGGCTTATTGGCATAACCACGACGGTGAACAGAGTTTGTGGCATTCGCAAGACCATGGGCCAATTCATCAAGCTGATTTTCCACTTGTTGCAGGTCTTCGTTACGTGAGCGGAGAAGGGCGCCAAGGTTACCATTTTTTAAACGGCCTGAAATAGGATCTGCAGGACGAGATTTGAAAAAAATCTCAAGTGCCGGCTTCTGAGTATTCGAATCAGCAGGATCTATACGGTTGCCCACCATTAACTCTTGCTCAACATCTCCAGAAACCAGTGTTCCTAGGCCCTCTACGTTCACAACAAAGCGATTGTGCTCATCGTAGTAGGCACTGACAGGGAAGTGCTCAGCGAGTTGTCTAAGAGCACTGTCGCGTTGATCACGTAAATCATTGGCTTCAGCACCTGATACTTCGTGGGTAGCGATCTCACGGTTGAGTTTCGAGATATTTTTTGCCAAATGGTTGATGTCGTCGACAATGAGAGTGATTTTTTTATTGATACCAGCACGAATCTGATCGATCTCACCTTGCACACGATGAAAATCACTCACTACGATTTTGGCATTCTCACGAACAAGTCCACGCACGGTTTCATCTTCCGGTCGGTTTGCCAATTCACGAAATGAGTTGAAGAAACGGTTAAGGATCTTGTTCATACCCTCAGAATTGACCTCGTTGAAAACTTCTTCAATATGGCCAAGCTGATTGGTGCGCTCTTCGTTGTAGTTATGTTGCGAGATACTGCTATTGAGTTTCTTCTCAACAAGATCGTCATGGTTACGTTTGATAGTTTGAATATCAACACCGGTGCCCATGACATAAGGGCCTTCGTTGATGGTGATACCAGTTTTGGTGCGCACTTCTTGGCGTGAGAAACCTTCGGTGTTTGCGTTGGCAATATTATGCGAAGTAGTCTCCATGGACTTCTTGGCAGTAAAGAGGCCTGATTTACCAATACCTAGTAAATCGACAGACAACGCATTCTCCCTTTCCTATCGGGCCACTGCTCGGGTCATCCCGTCAGCGCCGTAGGTTGAATAGCTTTTCTTTCCACTGAATCCTTCACGAATCTCTTTGAGAGATTGCATGGCGCGATTCAAGAATTGTTGGTTACGTTTGTTTTGCTCTTGAACACGAGTTATAACGTCGATCAAGAGTGCATTCAAATTCTTCAAAGCCGGAATAGGTAAACGAGCTTCGGCTGGTTGAAGGGTATTGAGTAGTTCAGTGACATTGGTAATTTGTAGGTCTGCAGCTAGATCCTTATTCAGTGTAACGATGAGGTCTGCACGATAGTTCTCCCAGCGAGCAATCTCGGTCATCACGACTTCTTTCTTAGCGATCACTTCATCTAGCTTTTCGATTTCACCTGATAGCAGAACTTGGTACTCATCGCACGTTAGTTCATAAAGGTCGTGATGAAGACGACAGAAGTTCTCCCATATCTCAATGGCAGCGAGGTGGTGGAGTCTTAGGGCTTCGTCCATCATGGACTTTATCCTTAGCTAAAAATTGTTAGAACTCGGATTGCAACATCTTGTCTGCAAGTCCGTCGTAATCTACTTCGTAAGTGCCGGCCTGAATTTGTGCTTTCAAGCGCGCAATCTTTTCAGAGTTATCTTGTTCTGGCGCACTCGCAGCAGCTTTCTTAATACGTGAGAAGTCACGCACACCTTCTGGAATGCTGACTTTCGCATCTTGTGATGTACGAGCAGTGAGCTCGCCTGTGCGTTCAGGAGTATTACGATTTGCCTCTCCCGCACCTTGAGTGCTGGATTGGTTCACCTGGCCACTCTTGCTCTTCGGGAAGAAGGGCGAGCGGGTGTCAATGCTATTGCTCATTCGTCAACTCCTTTGACGTTTGCCTTGTAGGCGGTACGCACATTGTGCGCATTAGGCGTTTGTTTTAAGTGTGCAGGTACAATCTGTTCCAAAATAACTCGCTTTAAACCAATTCCACTATCTGATTGTGCCATGGTTTTAGCGTGCTCGTAATCCATAAGTGATTCGTAATATTGTTCCGCTGAGCTTGGCTCACCTTCGCGTGGAATACTTCTGCGCATTTGATCAATCATGTGATTAGAAAATTGCGTCTCTAATCCTTCCGCTACATCAACGTAAGGCTTCAACATTTCTTCGCGAGAAATGGGCTTTAAACCTTTGTTATGTGGGCCGGAAATTGTCGTCATGCTACCATCCTGGTTTCTCTGACGGGGTCCTTCATGGACACCTTTTAAAATTGTAACATAGGGGCATGGTCAGGCGCTAGTACCCCGTAAATAGTGTAAAAATTGACCGGTCATATCAGCTCAATTTCGGCCACTAATGCGCCATTTTGTTTCAAGGCCTGGAAGATCGAAATCAAATCCTCAGGAGTTGTTCCGATCGCATTCAAAGCCTTCACTAAGTCATTGATTGTAGTAGAGCGCTCAATCACATGAATGGACTGAGGTTTACCTGACGGATTGTCTCCGCCTTTAACTTCTAAGACCAAATCGCCGTGACTTAAAGCCACCTTTTTAAGTGTGATGTCACCACCGGCGACCAACGTTCCGGTGCGCTCGTTAATCACGATTCTGGCAGCCAGATCGGCCACCACTCGGAAGTTTTCCACTTGGGCGATCAACTCAACGACTTTCTTTTCATATTGAGTGGGGATGATGAGATCAATCGTAGTGGCATCAGCAGCAGTAGCATATTTGCCACCGAGTTCTTGATTGAGAACTTTTTCAATGCGAGCAGCGGTAGTGAAATCCGGAGTATTGAGAGCTAAACGAAGTGATTTTTTATCATTAAAAGCAATTTCTAGTTCTCGCTCTACAACGGCACCATCTGGAATTCTTCCAGTCGTTCCATTCTTAGCACCTTTCTTCATACCACCTACAGAGAGAGGACCTGAAGCGACACTGTAGATGTTGCCGTCACCACCTTTAAGTGGTGTCACCAAAAGAGTACCGCCTGCTAATGATGAAGCATCACCAATCGAAGAAACGGTCACATCAACCTTCTGGCCTACTCGACCAAATGCAGGAAGTTTGGCCGTCACGATAACTGCCGCTACGTTTTTAGAAGTAATTTCTTTTTGAGTATTAAGTCCGAGTGTTTGGAACATTTTCTTAAGTGATGTATTGGTGATTTCTCCACCACCATCACCTGTTCCATTGAGTCCGATCACCAGACCGTAACCTATCAATGGATTATCGCGTACACCTTTTACGGTCACAAGATCCTTGATTCGGCTGGCAGAGGCCAGAGCGGTCAGAGGGAGAAGGGCACAGACGAGTAAAAACAACTTCATCATTACTTACCTCAAAATAATAACTCGGGACTCTAAAAGCTTATCCGAGTTGATTGTGTCATTATCCGCAATATCCTTACGCGCAACAAGCGCCTGGACTTCTATGAATCTTTTTTCCTTCCTGAAGACGACTTCCTTCTTTCCGCGCAATAGGAAGTAATCTTTATTGATTTCTTCTGCCACCACCCCCGAGATTTTATCGTAAACCTTGGTCTCGAGTTCGTCTCCCTTATCAGGCTCAGGTGCCGCAGGAGCTGGAGTAGTAGCTGCTGTTGCTGCCGGAGTTGTTTCAGCTTTCTTAGGCGGTGGCTGAGGGAAAGCACGTTTGAGTTCACTAGAAATTTGTCCTCGCAAACTATCGAGAACGTTAACGATAACAATATCACCGACACGTTTGGTGACATCAGTTGTGAAGAGTGAACCACCGGGAGCATTGACCCATAAAGAGCCTGAGGTACCGTCATCAACAAAGTCGTCTGCACTGGTTCGGCCACTACTGCGATAGTCACGCTTTACCGGAGGAGGCATGTCGTTGGTAGGATTCAAATTACTTAAGGAGTGAGGATGCTGAACAGGTCTTCTATCAGCACTTTTGCGCTTAAAACCTTGCTCTCTGTATGATGAGTATGGATCATTCAATGAATTACGGGGGTCATTGCGCGCTTCTTCACGATCAATTTGTTTATGAAGACCATTCACATAAGAAGCACAACCGGTAATCAAAAAGAGTATCGCCATTAACAACTTCATAGATCTACCACCACGCGATTATGATCAACGATAACGCCACGATATTTTTTTCCAGTGGCTTGATTCCAAACTTCAATTTGGTCACCCATGCCGCCGTTCTGGCGAGAGAGTGCCTGAGATTTAACTTTGACATGTGGATTTTCGAAAACGAGTTCAACTCGATCACCTGCGCGAACAAGTGTAAGAGGTGAGAGATCACTCACCTTTAGAATATCACCTCTACGAAGCGATTTATTGGTCTTATAGAAAGCGATCCTTGAAAGGTCTGTAAGGTATTGGCCATACGCTGCAGCAGGAACTTTCACTTGTTCAAACATTTCGCTCGTGAGCTTCTGCGAGAACGCCGGAACTGGCTGGCGAATTTGGTATGCATCGACATATTTAACAAACTTAGCCTGGAAGTTGTATTCGTTTTGGTGATCCGCCATATTGCGAACACTCAATCGCATGATCTCTTCACCGCTGAACTGACATGGATGACAGTGGAGCATCAAATCACCACTGGTTGGTAATTCAATCAAAGCACCTTGAAAAGGACTGCTTATTGTGACGGTAGCGTCACCTACATCAGGATAGGATCGTCGAATGAGACTTTCGATATTATCAATACGAACTTCTTTGTTCGCTGAAATTAGACGGATTCCGCTTCCAAGCGCTGCCTGCAAACGCGCTACAGGTATTACTCCATCTTGATCTTGTATTAATGCATGAACCTCAGAGATTTGTTCCGCTGAACAATCAGTTTTAGAAATGGCCCACTTACCACTAATCTTACCAGCGATGAGAAGTCGCTGTGGAACAGAGAGTTCACATGCCCAAGCCAAGCTAACCGAAAAAAGTAGAGTTATAATAAAAGCAATTTTCATAGTTCCTAGCGTACGTTGTTAACGGTTTGTAACATTTGATCTGCGATGCCCATAACTTTTGAATTCATCTCATATGCACGTTGTGCCTTTATAAGATCAGTCATCTCATTCATTACGTTGACGTTAGAAGATTCGATCGCTCCCTGCATAATGATGCCGGCGTTATCTGTTCCAGGTACGCCTTGAATGGCTTGTCCAGAAGCCTGTGTAGCGGCAAGCATATTGCCACCTTCCGAGCGCATGCCCACTGGATTTACAAAAGTAAAGACAGGGATCTGTCCGAGATTGATAGGCTCTGGAGAATTTCTAAGAAAAGCTTCAACCACACCGTTTTCGGCGATATTGATACTCATGATATTGGGTGGAACGGCGATACCTGGGAAAACGCGCTGACCACTTCGTGTTACTAAGTTACCTTGAGCATCAACGTTAAAACTACCATCGC
>JBIKNE010000144.1:0-6024 GCA_044358855.1 Bacteriovoracaceae bacterium
TTTCACTCACGCGGATCTTGCTGGTTTTGAGGCGGCGAAAGCGGGTATTTTGTCACAAGGCTTGGTCCTATCGGGGCAGGTTGTGGATCGTGGCTATTTCTCCAATGATATTAATGAATTGCCTGCTGTTGTAAATAAAAAATATTTTGAATTAAGTCGTATTTCGCCAATCCTCCAGGAGCGACAAAAGCAAGTAATTTCAAGCGCTTATGTGCTGTCCGAGGACTATAAAAATACCCAGGAAACACAGTCAGATATAGCCATTTTGTCTCATGAATTAAATGCCTTAGGGCATTGTCTTCAGGAGCTTTTAGGCATAGTTTCGCCCGACGAGGTTTTGGATCACATCTTTGCGAATTTTTGCATCGGCAAATGATGTGTTCCACGTGGAACAATGACAAATTTTGATCTTATCGTAGTGGGTGGTGGGCATGCCGGACTTGAGTCGGCTTGGATTGCTGCGCAGTTTGGTTTGAACATTGGTCTGGTGACTTTGCCCGGAGTGGGTATTGGTTCTGCTCCTTGCAATCCTTCAGTTGGTGGAGTGGGTAAGGGTCAAGTCGTGAGGGAGCTTGATGCTCTCGGCGGAGTGATGGGAATTCTCGCCGACAAGGCCGGCATTCAGTACCGCACACTCAATGATTCAAAAGGCCTCGCAGTTCAATCCACTCGAGTTCAGATTGATAAAGAACGTTACTCTCAAGAAGCCGAATCCATCATCGCCACGATTCCAAACATCACAGTTATTCGAGCTAAACTTCAGTCCCTCGACAGCTCTGCTGATGGGTTTGCACTCACTACCACTCAGGGTAATTTCACTGCCAAGAAGGTTGTTGTGACTGTCGGCACTTTCCTCAATGGCAAACTTCACCAAGGGATGAATCAGTCAGTGGGTGGGCGAGTGGATGCCGAGGCAGCTGATTCATTAACAGATATTTTCAAGGCATTTAAGACTCGTCCGGCCCGTTTTAAGACGGGAACACCTTCGAGACTCTTAAGGACGTCGATCGATACGAGCCAGATGGTAGAGCAGCCCTCTGATCCAGAGACACGCAACTTTCATTGTATGAATCAGCCTTTTGGCCGTGAATCGCAGCAAGTGAGCTGTTATCTGACACATACAAATCTCGAAACACTCACTATCATTCGCGATAATAAAGAGCGCTCTCCCATGTATAACGGACAAATTAAGGGAGTGGGAGCGCGCTATTGCCCGTCGATTGAAGATAAAGCTTTCCGTTACCCGGATCGCAACTCTCATCATGTGTTCGTTGAGCCTGAAGGGATTAATCTCGATACGGTTTATCCATCAGGGATCAGTTCGAGTCTTCCTGCAGATGTTCAAGAGGCTTTTATTCGCACCATTCCTGGGCTCCAGGAGGCAATAATCAAAATTCCGGGTTACGCCGTAGAATATGATGTAGTCGATACAACTGAGCTCACTTTAGCTTTAGAATATCGCCAAATTCCGGGCCTTTTCTTTGCCGGTCAGTTGAATGGAACTTCTGGTTATGAAGAAGCTGCTGGCCAAGGCTGGGTCGCCGGAGCGAATGCGGCCCTTTCAATTCTTGAAAGACCGCCACTTCATCTTTCTCGTCATGATTCTTATATCGGGGTGATGATTGAGGATTTAGTAGCGAACACTCGCGATGAGCCGTACCGACTTTTCACTGCAAGATCTGAAAATCGTCTATTTATTCGCGAAGACAACTCAATTTTGCGTATGAAGCCCTACCGTGAGTACCTATTTTTGCAAAAGCCTTTAGACGGCTTTTTAGAGCGTTTCAGCACTCAGGTGCAAATTTTGAGCAAAATTTGCGATGAATTTATGTTTTCTGAGAATTCCGAGACACTTCTGAAGTTTTCGCAGAATTCTGAGAACAAACTTTCGCGCGCGATGACTCTTTCTGAACTTTTGAAACAAGCTTGGTTAAATCCGATCACAACTTTGATTGAGGTTTTGCGTGTATACGAACTTGAATTCGATTACGACATTGTTCGTACGGTAGCGATCGATAAAAAATATGCCGGATATATTCAAAGATTCGACGATCAGAACGAAAAGATCAAAAAGATGGATGCGACTCTTATTAATTGGTCAGAAATTATCGAATCAAAGAACGTTTCATTTGAATGCAGGCACAGAATATCAAAAATTAAGCCAGAAACCTTCGGACAACTAAAGCGCATTGAGGGAATTCGCCCTGCTACTCTGGCCGTCGTCGCTTCAAAAGCTCTCTAATATGATGAATTTTTCTCTCTCATACTTAAATCTCTTAAAAACACGCTTCGCAGGCCTCAATTTAACTCGCATCTTGGATGATCAGGAGTTTTACGAGAAACAGATCCTCGATTCTATTCTTCCCTATGAGCAATCACCTGAATTTAAGGCGGAACTGGATAAGAAGGGGTTGATGGTTGATATTGGTTTCGGGGGTGGATTCCCTCTGCTTCCAATGGCCCATCACTGTCCAAAACATCGCTTTATTGGTTTCGAATCGCGCGGCAAGAAGGTCGATGCGGTGAATGTTATTGCCGAGGAGTTGAAGATCAAGAATGCCAAGGCCTATCACCATCGAGCAGAAGAAGTGCTCATCGATCGTCCTTGCATTATCACCTTCAAAGCCGTTGGCACGGTGATGGACTTTCTTCCCTCACTACAAGTTGCCGCAAAAGATGTAACGGTGTTCTTCTATAAGGGGCCATCTTATATGGAGAAAGAGCAGCCGGAATTTGAAAAGAAATTGAGCAAAGAATGGGAGCTTAAATACAACGTATTGCTTTCTATTCCAGGGACAGATGAGCGACGTTTGATTGGATTTAAACCTCGAAATGTTCCACGTGGAACAGCCAAATACCTTGTCAAACTCAGCGATTATCTCTAGATTTTAAGTCTCGAATTTATTCCGAGTGGAGGGTTAAATGGCTAAAATTATTGCGATCGCTAATCAAAAAGGCGGCGTAGGAAAGACCACCACCGCAATTAACCTGAGCGCTTCACTTGCCGCCGCAGAGCGTCGAACACTCCTGATCGATTTGGATCCACAAGGTAACGCCAGCATTGGTCTGGGCCTTGAAAAAGAGAAATTTGCTCAACTAAATATCTACCATGCACTGATTGGCGAAGAGTCGATTGAGAACTGCCTCTATAGGACCGAGATGCCTGGTTTGGACATTTGTCCATCAGACAACAACTTGATCGGTGCAGAGATTGAACTCGTGAGTGCCTTTGCTCGCGAAGCGAAACTCAAGACCGCACTTGAGCCGGTGATGGATAAGTATGACTACATCATTATTGATTGCGCACCTTCTTTGAATATTTTGGCAGTAAATGCCCTAAATGCCGCCCATTCTTTCTTGGTGCCGATGCAGACAGAGTTCTTGGCGATGGAAGGTCTTTCTCAGCTTTTGAATACAGTCCGTCTCATTCGCGCCAGCTTGAATCCCAAGCTCGAGCTTGAGGGCATTCTTCTTACTATGTACGATTCGCGTAACAATCTCTCTAAGCTTGTGGCGCAAGATCTTATGAATCACTTCAAAGATGACATCATGAAGTCGATCATTCCTCGAAATGTAAAACTCTCGGAATGCCCGTCACACGGCAAGCCGATTATTTTGTACGATATCACCTCAAAGGGAAGTGAGGCGTATCTCTCGTTGGCCAAAGAAGTCATTATGAAAACGGAAGGGAAGAAGGAATCATCAATTCCAACAGAAGCCCCTAAGGCACCTAAGGCCGTATTGCCTGATGCCCCACCACGCATTCCGTCTTTTGATGACTACGAAATTCACCCATAGGAGCGCCCCATGACAATGAAACAAAAACCGCAATTAGGTAAAGGCATGGCCGCACTTTTGGGTGGTGGTTCTATGGGGGCAAGCACTGAAAGAGTGCTCCACGAGCCAGTTCAGGCAAAAGCAGAAACACGTACCGTGGTTGAACACCAACCGATGTTAGTGCCAGTTGAGAAGGTCATTGCTAACCGCAATCAACCTCGCAAAATGTTCAAAGAAAAAGATCTCCTCGAGCTTGCAGAGAGCATTAAAGAGAATGGAGTTATCCAGCCGTTGCTTGTAGCAGAGAGTGCTGATGGAACATTTGAATTGATTGCAGGCGAGCGTCGCTTGCGTGCTTCAAAACTCGCCGGCCTTGAGCGTGTACCCGTCTTGATTAAGCGTTCGACCAAGAAAGACAACATGGTCATGTCGATCATCGAAAACGTTCAGCGCTCAGACCTGAACTGTATCGAAGAAGGCTTGGCCTATTTCCAATTGATGAATGAATTCGGACTCACTCAAGAAGAAGTAGCAAAAAAAGTTGGGAAAGAGCGCTCAACGGTAGCGAACTTTTTGCGTATTTTGAAACTACCGAAAGATGTCATTATGCTTTTAAACAAAGAGCATTTGAGTTTTGGTCACGCCAAAGTTCTCGTCTCTCTTGGAGATGATGAATTAACCAAGCGTCTTGCTAATGAAGCAGCGAGCAAACAATTGTCTGTACGCGAGCTAGAAGATCTTGCGAAGGCCGGAAAGAAAAACGTGAAGGCGAAAGAGGGTAAAAACCTAGTAGTCGAGCGTTACGATCAACTGCGCGAACGTCTTGAAAAGAAGACTGGTTTTCATTTTGCTGTAAAAGGTAAGAAAAACGGCGCAGGATCGATTACAATTAAATTCAGTAACGAAGCTGAGTTCAATGATGTTTTCGGCTATCTAATGAAATAGGACTTACGTGTCAAAACGAAGCGAGATCTGCGCCATTATTGAAGAGGGCTGCAAATTCGAAGGTAACCTCTCGTTTAGTGGTGTCGTGCGCATTGCTGGAGTCGTGAATGGCTCTGTTTTCTCAAATGACACACTTATTATTTCAGAAGGCGCCGTCATCAACGCTGATATCAACGCCAACGTTGTGATTATTTCTGGCTCAGTTAAAGGAAATGTAAAAGCTTCTTCTCGTGTCGAAATTCGACGCCCAGCGCGCTTCGAAGGAACAGTCATTGCTCCTTCGCTCGTTGTCGAAGAAGGAGTTATTTTCCATGGCGTCACGAAGATGAAAGAGAAGAAATAACTTTCTTGACGATAACCCCCACCACGTCTATTTAATTACAGCTAATTAACTAACCCTGGGACTCTCATCCATGGATACCGTCAAGGCCATTTTCACCCAATTGGGTGTCGACTCATCACTGATTCCTCAGTTCGTTTTGATATTTGTTATTTTCATCGTTGCTCGTTTTGTATTCCTCAATCATCTTCAATTTGTATTGGAGAATCGCGAAGACAAAACGGTGAAGCTTGAAAGTAGTGCAGATCACACTTTAGAAACTGTGAATAAATTGGCACAGGAATATAAAGCGAAAATCGATAATGCGAATAAGGAATCGATGAAAATTCTCTCTGCAAAAAAACAGGGAATTCAAGCGAGTTATCACGAAACCTTTAAGAAAACAGAAAAAGAAATTAATCAATTTGTTGAAGAGTCACGCCAGAATATTGAGCGCGGCATTCAAAATAATCGTAGCAAGTTCATGAGTGATGTAGATGGCCTAGCAGGCGATCTCGTGAACAAAATTTTGAACTAGAGGCTAATGATGTTGAATAAATTAACAGTCGCTTTAGTTTTAATGGCAATCCTTCCTTCTGCTTTAGCAGCTGGTAATGGCGGCCATGGCCACCTCTCTGATCTTATCGCTCCATTGGTCAACGTCGTTGTACTGGTTGGTTTTTTGGTGTGGAAGCTAAAGAAGCCACTATCTGATCATTTCACAGCTAAAGCAGAAGAAATTGCCAATACGCTTGAGCGCGCCAGCTTAAAATCAAAAGAAGCTGAAGTTATGCTTCAAGCTCAACAGAAGAAAATGGCAGTTGTAGAGAACGAAGTTAAAGAGATTCTTCGCCAGACAGAAGTAGAAGTTAAAAACTACGAAAAAAATTACGCACGCGAAATGGAAGAAAAGTCTTTCAAGTTAAAGACAGACGCTTCTGCGAAAATTGAAGCAGAAAGAAAATCTCTTATTTCTGCGTTGA
>JBIKNE010000145.1:0-6008 GCA_044358855.1 Bacteriovoracaceae bacterium
CACCTCATGCGTCTTTGGTAAAATCGATCCTAATTTTGCCAGTAAGCTTCCCGGCGATGGCGACACCATGTGGGCGGCCGGTATTTCTCTTATCATTCATCCGACTAATCCACGCGTTCCGACTGTTCACGCTAACTTTCGCATGATTCAGCAAGGCCAGAAAACCTGGTTTGGAGGCGGTGCTGATCTTACGCCTTTTTATCCCCATGAAGAAGATTTTCGTTATTTCCATGGTGTCTGGAAAAAAGCGAGCGGAGAAAACTACTCATGGATGAAAAAAGAGTGCGATGAATATTTCGTCAACGCTCATCGTGGTGGTGAAATGCGCGGTATTGGTGGATTGTTCTTCGATGGATATAACACGGGTCATCTCGAAACCGATTTCTCGATGGTGAAAGATCTTTCTGAGCATTTTATCGAAAGTTATTTTCCTTTGGTCGTGAAACGACAGCTCGAAGCCTTCACTCCAGAGGATGAAGAATTCCAATTGCATCGTCGTGGCCGTTATGTAGAGTTTAATTTACTTCACGATCGTGGCACTTTATTTGGTCTGAAAACCAATGGGCGAGTAGATTCGATTTTAATTTCTCTGCCGGCACGTTGTAAATTCACTTACCAGTATGCACCGGCCAAGGGCTCAGCTCATGAGAAGATGCTGAACTATTATCGTCCGCAGAATTGGGTTTAGTGCTCTACTAGAACGGGAACCAGTTGAATGTCCGGTGTCTTCGTTTTTTCTGCTTCATCGGGTCTGAGAGCACGCGTCGCATATGAATAACCGAGGAAGCCTGCGGTTTGATCAACTAACACAATTGCCCATCCGATGAGTTTCAATTTAGGATTTTTCGCTTTTTGAGCGGCTTCTTCGAAATGAGAAAGTGCTTTTAAATCAAGTTGGACTTGGGCATTTCCAACAACGGCTTCCCAGCCGGTATCAAGGGCAATTCGTTGGTAATCGGCTTCTCCTTTGATTACCAAGTTCGTCACAGCGGAATTACCTAAAGCGATAAAGCCACAAGTAGCATAGCGCATACCCTTGGGACGAATGGCGAGACTCGCAGCCGTCATAAGGTAGGCATCCGTTGTCATATAAGTTACGTTTTGCATGATCTCAGGATGAGTCAAAACATTTTTAGCAAATTGAGTTGGACTTGAACTCATGACTTCACTGGAGTGAGCAAATGATTCAGTCGTGAGCTGAATGCCTGCCATAAAGGCGATATACTTCCATTCACGGGCAGCTTTTTTGATTGCCATAGCAGGTCGAACCACCATGGGGATCATTTTGCGCATAAAGAGATTTTTTGACATTAGAGCGCGCATCGTACGTGGGAAATTTTGTTTAAACATACCAGCAGCGATAGCATTGACGGGAACACCTGCTGCTAATCGAAAGCGAGTCATCTCAGCGCGCGCTCGATCGGTAATACCACCCATAAGCTTTTTAACTGCTCGTATCGTTGATTGGCCCACTGAGGTTGTAGAGATAGGTCTACCGACAAATTTAGCAACTTTCAAAATTCCTTTGACGATAATTCCACCCGTCGCCCACAAGGCCATATCTGCGCCGACCAGTTTCCAATAATCGCCACCCGTCGCTTTTTCAAAGCGTGCGATCGTTTCACTGTAACCATCTCCTAACAAAGCGGCAGCTTCACGCCACTGCTCACGTGTCAGTTCACCACTTTTCATCGAGCGATCAAGTCGCAATCCGAATTCTTCCAGATCCATAATTTCGCGCCAGAGCTCTTTTTCGGAAGCAAAACCATGGGAAATAGACATCATCAAAAATCCAAAAACGGCGCCATAGGCGGCAGCAAAATGTGCTCCCGCACTGGATTTATAAAGTTTAAATAATTGTCTCTCTACGGCGTCGTGGGCCCAGGGCATTGATGATTTTAA
This sequence comes from Bacteriovoracaceae bacterium, assembly GCA_044358855.1. GTDB lineage: Bacteria > Bdellovibrionota > Bacteriovoracia > Bacteriovoracales > Bacteriovoracaceae > UBA6144. Next base: position 1,903 of record JBIKNE010000145.1, read on the forward strand.
GTGATAACGAACCATGCCCTTGTCATCGTCTAGCATGAACCATGTATCAATATTGCCGTCATCGTCGGTATCGCGCCCATAACCCAAGATTGGGTTCACTTTCCCAAAGCGTGGCAAAGTATCAGCTTCTAGGCGAATCTCACGACGGCCCCAATGGTTAGTATAGTGATAGGCCTGCACTTTGGTGCTGCCATCAACGGTTTGTGCCGTTAAGCGCACGCGGATTTCCTCACCCCAAGCAGGGATTGAAATGAGGGCACAAAGAATCATGTACAGGAGAGTCTGCATATGAGGGACTTTATGCAAGGATAGGGCCACGCTTGAATGGTCTAGGGCCGCGAATAGTCGTAGGGAAAGTGTCTAAAAGATCGACACCCTTGTTAAATGTTCACACCTTACCCCCTTTTTTTGGGGAAGCTTTAAGCTCTAGAGGCCATATCAATTTAACTCTCAAAGAGGTCTGAAATGAAATCATTTCTTTTGTTACTTGCTTGCGCTTTAGTTACGTCATCAGCATTTGCCCGAAATCCAGTGGCAAAAGAATGTAAGGCAGTGGCCGAAGGTGTCGCTTACGAACAGTTTGAAGAATATATTCATGCTTCAGATTTTTTACCTCTTGTTCGTAGCATTTCTTCTAAAGATGGCCGTGTCACCATCACTCATTATGTACAAGTCGTGATTGACGGTTCATCAAGCATCACTACTGTGGAGCTTGAAAAGGGCTCATGCAAAGTAGTGCGTGTTGAGTAATGCTGAAGCTCGGTCTTAGTCTTTTATTTTCGCTTAATGCCTGGGGGAGTGATGTCTTTCACTTCCCCCCAGGTGATCCTCGCTCAGGTCTCTTGAGTGAAGAGCGCATGCAAGCAGTCACCAATAGTTTTATTATTCATAGTTGGGTAAGGTATACACCCGCATCTGGTCCCTATCTCAATCCCAAATTCGACTGGTCGATGCCTTATTTTATGGCAGGCAGTCAGTTGGATAATAATCTTTTTACCATTCATCTTTCCGGCGCGATTGCACGTTTGCCAGGAATGAATGAACTCGGCCTCGCCTTTGTGCTTTGTCATGAGTTAGCACACTATTATGGTGGTGAACCCAAACAACAAAAGCACGCTGAATGGGCATCGCTTGAAGGGCAGTCAGATTATTGGGGTGCAGGAACCTGCATGAAAGAGTGGCTTACCCGTGATTCAGCACTTTTTTCTCAAATAGAACTTCATCCAATCGCTTTGAAACTTTGTCGTGATGAAGAGGTTTGCGCTCAAGTGATGAGTGGGGGCGAAGTCTTTTTCCGTGTTAGCGCACCTTGGATTGGTGGCAAAATACCAAGTCTTGATAAACGTGATTCACAGATGGTTACTCAAACCAATCAATTCTATCCTAATGAGCAATGTCGCCTCGATACCATCAAAGCGGCCGCCTTAGATAAAAAGCGACCACGTTGTTGGTATAAAGACTAGCTCTGAACGTACACTTCTACATCAGGATGGAAATTCTCGCGCAGAATCGAGCGGATCGCTTCCAGTGTTCCGGCGGAAGAACTAGGACATGTTCCACAGGCACCTTGGTATTTCACCAAAACCATATTGTCTTTGAAGTCTTGAATTAAGACGTCGCCACCATCGCCTTGTAGGCCCGGGCGGATCGTGCGATCAAGAATCTCTTCAATTTGGAGAATTTCAGGTGAAAGGGCGGCACGGCGCTCTTGTTCTGGGTCACGAATGGTAATATTGGGGTCATGGTCAGTGAGCATATTTTCGATATTGGTTTTAATGGTGGGTTCAAGCACGTCCCAGTCTTCAAAGCTAAATTTTGAAACAGTGATGACGTTTTGAAAAAAGTGAATTTGATCCACTCCGCGTAGATCAAAAATAGACTGGGCGAGTGGGATATTTTCACAATCAATCATTGATTTGAAAGTGGCCTTACCCGCTTTAATGACATCGCGATCAACGATGAATTTTAAAGCGTTCGGGTTAGGAGTGGGTTCGACAAAAACCTCTGGCGTGCTCATAGTTTCCTCAAAGGAAGAGTCGACGGGCCTTTTCAATCCCGGCGACTAATTGTTGGATATCTTCAGTAGTGTTGTAAGGGCCAAATGATGCGCGTGCGAGAGCGCTTTGCCCAAAAGATTTTAAAAGCGGCTGAGTACAGTGATGGCCGGTGCGAATGGCGACACCTTCTTTATCGAGCACGCTACCAAGATCTTGTGGGTGGAGTCCTTCCACCATAAAACCAAAAGTTGCGACTTTCGGAATATCTTTAGCAAATATCTTCAGCCCATCAATGGCGCTGAGTGCATTTGTTGCTGATAAGTTAAGTTCTTCATCTTTGGCGTGAATCTCACTCCAGCCTACCAAAGAGACAAACTCAAGGGCCGCTCCAAATCCCAAAACCTCTGCAATCACCGGAGTGCCGGCCTCAAATTTTTCTGGAAGTTTATTCCAAGTAGTTTTCTCAAAGCTGACTGAGGCAATCATATTGCCGCCGCCCTGCCAGGGAGGCATCGCCTCTAAAAGGTCTAAGCGTCCCCATAGTACTCCCACTCCATTGGGGCCAAAAACTTTATGGGCAGAAAACGCTAGGAAATCAGGCTTCAATGCTTGTACGTCAATCATTTGGTGAGGTGCGGCCTGGGCAGCATCTAGTAGCACATGAGCACCAAAGCTTCTGGCCAGACTGATCATCTTCTCAACTGGTGTGATGACTCCCAAGGTATTGGAGATCATCGTCATCGCTAAAAGTTTAGTTCGCTTGGAGAAGAGTTTCTCTGCGGCCAATAAATCAAGTTGGCCATCTTCGGTGAGTGGTACCACTTTAATGATGGCGCCTTTCTCTTCCGCCAGCATCTGCCAGGGAACTATATTGGAGTGATGCTCCAATAGCGTCAGCAATATTTCATCACCTGGGCCAATATTGACTCGTCCCCATGTTTGAGCAACGAGGTTAATCGCTTCGGTTGTTCCGCGTGTGAAAATGATTTCTTCGCGTGCGTGAGCATGAATAAAATCTTTAACTTGGTCGCGCACCACTTCATAAGCATTGGTGTTCTCTTCACTCAAACGATATATGCCGCGATGAACGTTGGAAGTGTGCTTAGTGAGATAATCCGTCATGACTTGAGCGACTTTTAATGGTTTCAAAGCAGTCGCCGCCGAATCAAGATAGGCGAGGCGCTTGCCATTCATCGAGGCCTGGAGCATCGGAAAATGCGCTTGCCAATTAAAGCTCATAGTAGCTCCTTGGTAAGTTCATTTTTCCACTCACTATTCTGCAGCACTTCTTGCACGAATGCATGAGCCAACAGATGTTGGACGCGCTCAGGTTTAATCCCTCGTGAGAGCAGATAGAAACTGGCTTCTTCACCAATCTGGCCGGTGGTCGAACCGTGAGCACATTTCACATCGTCAGCGAAAATTTCCAGCTGCGGCTGACTGAGAGCATGGGCTTTTTTAGATAATAAGAGACTGCGACTCATTTGTTCGGCGGCGACTTTTTGCGCATGCTGAGCAATATGCACGCGGCCGGTGAAGATCGCTTTTGATTCATCATCTAAAAGATTTTTTGCTAATTGTTTAGCCGTTGTGTGGGGAGCAGTGTGAACCAGACTCGAGTGGACATCAACCTGTGAGCGTCCATTGAGTTTAGTGAGACTCGCTAAATCCGCATGGGCCTCAACACCGGTCAGTGTTGCCTTCACATCGAGGCGAATCTGTTGTCCACCTTGTACCAGAAAAGTTTGTTTGAGCAGGGAGCGTTCTGCTAAATGACTCTCAAATTGTGAAACATGCAATGCCTCACTGCCTTCCGACAAAATGATGGCATGATCGACTTTCGCATCAGCACTTAACTTAATTTCAGTGCGCTGGCTGGTAACGCCGGCCTTAGAACCTTGGATGCGTTGAATGAGTTTGAGCTTCACTGAAGGAGCGATCTCAAGACTCAAAAATGCCAGTGTCGCCTCAAGGGCATGGCCTTCGCGGGCGATGAGAACTTCAAGTGTTTGGTCTTGAGTGATTTTGAGATGCAGGCTTGCGCCCATCTGAGGGAGTTGTCCCCAAGTATCGAGACCCGTTTTTTTGGGGGCGGCGATGTGCTCCACA
>JBIKNE010000147.1:0-5968 GCA_044358855.1 Bacteriovoracaceae bacterium
ATTGAGACTCTTAGAAGAATTTTCTTTATGGAGGGCCTGGTGAGCATTGATCATGGCATTCGCCAAAGCATTTCCTTCCAATAACCAACGGCTGCTCCAATAAAGCGGCATTGTAGCATCAGGATCATCAGCTAATTGTGACAGGAATCCTTTAAGGTCTTCTTTTAATTTTGTTACCGCGCGGTCACCAATTCCAGTACCGCCAAATCCATCTAAAACAAAAAAGAACTGATGATCTAGATCAAAATCATATCCATCTTCATTAGTTTCGAGATGAGGGCCTTGATGTGTAACGGCAGCATAGGACTTAAGCTTCATGCTCTACTCCAAATAATTTTTCAACTTGTCTGTGGCTTTCTTGTAGTACTCGCTATCAGTCGGAGAAATCTGTTGAACTTCTTGAAACTTCTCTTTCGCATCACCAAATAGAGAAAGACTCTCTGAGATAATGGCTTCGCGGTAAACTTTCTTTGAGCGAGTATCCAAAATTTCTCGAATCAAATCTACTTCGTCGAGACCTTCTTTATTGGTAGGTTCAATCGCTAAAACTTCAAGATAAGCTTCGTAAGCACCTTTTAAATCCTGTCCCTCTTTTAGAGAGCGAGCGCGACCTAAAATAGGTGCAACCTCTGAGGCCAATTGCGCCTTAGCATCAGTTAGCATATCAGAAGCTTCTTTAATCAAATCTTCATCAAGTTGTTTTTGAGTCAGAAACTCTTCCAGTTTCAAGATTCCTTTATACCACTCTTTACTAAGATAGAGTTTTTTTCCAGGTGCGAGCGAGTCGACTTGTCTTTGACGTTCAGCTTTTTTTCGTGCTTCCGCTTCTTTTTTGGCACGCTCTTCAGCCTGCCAAGTTTCTAGTTCTAATTTTAGTGGAGTTACATCCATATTCTCAGGATCTTTCTCGAGAATCTTGCTAAAGAGTTGTTCTGCACGTGGAACATTTCTCTGAGCAACCGCTTCTTTAGCATCAACCAAAAGTAATTTTACTTCTTCGCGAATTTTTGCCCGCGCAGCTTCTAGCTTCAAACGTTCTTGTTCTTCTTTGAATTTTCTATTTTGTTCTTGCACGTACTGATAAAGAGTTTTGGCATTGGCATAATCGGGACTAAACGCCAAGATTTGTTCAAGTTCGGCCAATGCTTCATCAAGTTTCTTTTCCTTAACATAGGCCTCAGCAATCTTATACTTTGCCTCTAGAGAACGAATCTCTTCTGGAGTAAGAACTTTTTTGGTTGGGTCGGCTTTCTCTACCGGTTGTTCTGTCTTAGCTTCTTCTTTCTTAGGCTCTTCTTTGACTGGAGTTGTTTCGGTATCCATGAGCATGACCACTAGAAGTAATACACCAACAATCATGGCGATTCTTTTCTTCTTAGGATCTTTTAAAATTCGCTTAATGAAGCTTTTTTCAGGAGGTGCTTCTGTTCCCGAGAAATCAATTCCCGCCGCACCAGTACCATCAGTCGTGATTTCTACTTCTTCTTCGATCTCTTCGATTTTCTCAATGACCTGACCAGATTCAACTGGCATCAAACGATCATTTTCGGCATCTAATAGATCCGAAACCACTTGAACGGTAAAAGTCGTTGATCCAACAATGAACTCGTCACCGTTAGTTAACTCAGCTTTATTGATTCGCTGACCATTCAACAAAGTACCATTAGATGAATTAAGATCTTCCAATGTTAAACTGACTAAGTTTTTTCTTAAGACAGCGTGAACTGAAGATACTTCTGAGTCAGTAAGGACAATCTGACATTTTTTGGTATCACGGCCAATAAATATTTCAGGCCGATCTAGGGCAAAGCGATCATAGGGTGCAAACTCACCAAAAAGTAATAACTCATAGCTGGCAAATTTTTGCAGGACACGAGTAGATTCTGTACCGTCATCAATCATTGCAGGCGAGTTATCACCACCGAGATCGGCCTGAGTGCCTTGATCTTCGCTAAAACTGCCAAAGTCAGTGGAAGCTGCCTCATCCTCAACTGGCTTTTCATTTTCAGTATTATCGTCAGACATCTTTTCTTCTTCCGTATGACTCTGTTCGCCAATCGGTTTATCATCCTCATCTATGGGACTGAATGATTCCTCGGCTTCACTATTATCCTCCGCTAAAAATTCACCACCTGGCAAATCCGTAAGATCTTCAGCCAACTCATCATCATTTGCCGTAGCAGGTGCAGCAGGAGTGCTTTTTGGTTGGACTGTTGTTTGTGTCGGAGAAGACATAAACACAGTCGCATCCATATTTTCAGCAACCGGAATATCATCAAGCATGCCGCTATCATCAAAAGCGGGTAAAGAATTGGCAGTTGGTTCAGAAGTCACCCTGGCTTGAGTCGGTTGAACTCCTGAAAGAGTATCTAATCGGACAGAATAAGGTGGAAAAGCAATGAGGTCACCCTGATGGACGACAAGTTCTCCGTTCAAAACTTGGCCATTTACACTGACGGGAGCGAGTTGACTCAGTTTTTCAATACGCCATTCTTTGCGCTCGAACTTTAAAACAACGTGATGCCTCGAAACCAAAGGGTCTTCTATATGGACATGACAATCCTCTGAGCGCCCAATAAAGGCCTCAAACCCTTCTTCTACATCAGTGTCCGGCCAGCTGGCCTCACTGATCGGCTTGTTGCTTTTTAAGACAGTTACTTTCACCTGGTTCTAGTCCTAGTTTACCTTCTAACGATTTAATATTTTCTTCAGCGTTTTTGTATCTTGGGTCATCTTCATATTGGTAGAGCAATCGAATAACTGAGCAGTATGTCACGATGGCATTTTGATAACGAAGTGCCTCTTCATCGCGCTTGGCCTTAATAAATTGATCCGCAATCACCTTATCCAATTCTTCTTTGGCTTTTCTCAAATAAAAGTCGGCCAATGGATCACTCGGGTTAAGAATGAGCGCCAGATTGAATTCATTGATGGCGCGAAAGTAGTTTTTTTCACGATACTCTCTTAGACCACGCTGAAAAATTGTATTCATCTTTTGCTTCAGAGCTTTGTCTTCCATCATCTGTTTTTGACGAACAAGGTTGAGATATTCGTCAGTCACATCTTTAGTTGCATTGCTCTGTTTCTGTTTCGCTCCAGCGTTTGGTTTAGGCGATCCAGAGTCATCTAGAAAAATCATGGCAATGGCAACGATTGCTACTAAACCTAATAGCATCGAATTTTTCTTTTTCTCGGGCGGGGCTGCTTCATTCGCATCAAGTGAATCTAGTTTTTTGACTTTTCCTGATTCAGCACCCTTGACTTCAACCTTGGCAAACTTATAGACCGTCTGACCAATGACGATTTTATCGCCTTCTTTCAGTTTGACCTGAGAGACTTTGTTATCGTTTACGACAATCCCGTTCTGCGAACCTAAGTCAGTTAGAATCCAGTCTTTACCAACTTTTGCGATCTCTGCGTGTTCACGTGATGATTTAATATCAAGAACTCGCACATCAGCTTTTTCAGAACGACCCATCACAATACGGTTGCCAGTGATAATATAGGCTTCACCTTTGGTTTGGCCGGTCAAGCACATCAAACGCCACCAAGTACCCTCCTCACGGGGCATCTCAAAGTGCTTCATGGCTAGAACGTTCTTAGACATACTTCCTTATTCTGGCTTCACGAATGTTATATAAAATCCTTTGGCAAACTTATCTCTGCCCATAAGCGCAACAACGTTAACAGCAATATCTTTGCCACCAATTTCGTAATTCTCTTTTTGATTAACTCCGCCGTTGTTTGCCGATTGATCACAAAGGTCAATAACAGTTGCAGCAAAACCTTGGTCTCGAGCGGCATCGAGCATACTCTGGCCTTGTGAGGCATTCTGACGAATTCCAATCAAGTCTTCTGCTTCAAGGTTTAGACCCTGAATAAGCTTTTCCGAATCAAGTACCATCACCGGTCCTTGGGCACCTTGGACGAACTCCATCAAAGTTCGAACATAAGGCCCATCTTCTTCAGCTGCCGCCATTTCACCGGTATCTGTATTCTGTAATTCTCGTATTCGTTGTAAAACTGAATTTATGGTGTTTCTTAAGGGTGAGATCTCTTTAAAGAGGTAGTTCGAATTGAGCTCTTTTAATTTTCCACGCAGAACGTTCTCCGCCTGTAGACGCATTTCTTCGAGTGGACGGGTTGTCATAAAGTAGAGCACACCAAAGAAGAAGAGGGCCACCATGCCAGAAGTAACTAACGATTCGAGATAGGCCTTTGAATTGTTGGCTGCTTGAGCAACGAGTGTTTTAGGTGCAAATCTAATAGCAATAATACCGACGTTTTCTTCTCGTCCCGTTTTAACATCATAGGCTTTAAGTAGTCGGGCAATACCGATCTTGCTGCCGCCTAAGCTACTAATAAACTCTTTCGATTGATTAGCAGAATCATTATAAAAGTTCTTAGCTTCTACAGAAAGAGCATCATTAATATAGTTATTTAATTTACTGATCGGTCGAACGATTCGACCATCAAAGTCAAACAACTCATAGGAATCGATATCTTCGACTCCATCTAGAAAATTTGTGTCAATTTTATCTAATTCTCTTCGTGATAGTGGAACAGAGTTTGTTCGTGCCACTTCGGCAGCATACTGCTTACCACGCAAAGCAACTTCAAGGATCAGTAAGCGTTTTGAATCGCGCAGAACTGGAAAAATAGTTAAACTGATGTTGATCCCGATGAAGATAAAAAGCAAAATTCCAACTAATGCTGCCCACTCATACTGCTCGTTAAAATTGTAGATAATTGGCATAAGCTTTTGCTTAAACATCCAGATCATCTTTCCACCTAGGCTTGAAGGTGGAGCTTCTTTACCATCTAAATCAATTTGTGCATCATCATCTTCATTCGCCATTTTGGCGACTTTCTTCTTAACTACAATTTTCTTTTCAGTGACATAGACCACTTGGAAAATGACATTCGGTAAAGCAATCTTGTCACCATCTTTAACAGTTGCTTTTTTTATCAGTTTTCCATTAATAAATGTTCCGTTTGAGCTCCCTAAGTCTTCTACGTATGCAGAGTCGTTATTAACGGTTACCTGCATGTGCTTTTTAGAAACACCATCTACGGAGATTTGATGATCGCATTCAGACGAGCGGCCGAGTGTATTTTCACCTTCACGTAATTCAATTTCTTGACCACGAATTTTCCCGCCAACCGCAACGAGTTTATACATGAGTCACCTCTAAACTCGTTCCTTCTAGGACTTCCGACGGGAGAGCACCAGCTTTAAGCTCTAGTGTTTTAACGGCGCGAAGATACATCCATGTCATTCTCCATGGCTTGAGAGAGCGAATCACTTTAACTACTTCGTTGTTAGCCGTTAAAAACACGACATCAATTGGGAAACGCATAAAAAAAGTGTGAATGGAATTACAAGGCTGAAGCATGAGACCATCCATGTCTTGTAAATTAGATTTAAACATCAGGCCAAGCAACCTTGTAGCAAGGTTGTCAGCTTTGCGAACTTGAGTAGCAACTAGCTTGCCCGTTTCACGGTGAGTAATTTTATAAAAGCGCATTACCCACCTCCACTCATGAATTTGAGAATCATGGGGCCGGCAATAGCAATAAAGACGGCTGGCATAATAAAGATAATCATTGGGAAGAGAATTTTTGTAGCTGCTGTAGCACCCTTTTTCTCTGCTTCTGAAGATCTTTTCTGGCGCATCTCATTTGAAAGTTGCTTCAAAATGGGAGCAATCGAAGCACCTACAGAGTCTGCTGCGATCAAGGTGGCACAGAATGAGTTGATCGGGAGAACATCTATTCTCCAAGCAAGTTGTCGCAAGCCTTCCGCACGACTTGAACCAATCTTGGTTTCCTTGATCATTGTTTCAAATTCTTCCACCAATGGAGACGGTGGTGCTTTTTCGATAACTTTCTGAATGGCGGCCATAAAATCTAGGCCCGCTTCAACCGAGAGAGCAAGCATATCAACAATAAATGGCATACCGCGGAT
>JBIKNE010000475.1:0-5937 GCA_044358855.1 Bacteriovoracaceae bacterium
AAAATCGCGGTACACGCCACGTGAGCGACCAGTCAATTCGCAACGATTACGTACGCGATTGAGGTTTCCGTTACGTGGAAGCGACTGAAGTTTCAAGCGAGCAGCTTCGCGCTCAGCTTCAGTGGCTTTCGGATCAATTGCTTTTCTACGCAACTCAATGCGCTTTGGAGCAAGCTTGATCGCCAATTTTTCACGACTCTTGTTCTTAATAATTGAGCTTAATTTAGCCATGTATTCCTCACTTCTCGCGGAAAGGCATGCCGAATAGCTTTAATAGCTCACGGCCTTCTTCGTTATTCTCAGCGGTGGTAACAAAGCTGATCCCCATACCGCGAACTTTATCAATACGATCATAGTTGATCTCAGGAAAAATAATCTGTTCCTTAAGACCCATCGTATAGTTTCCTTTCCCGTCAAAACCCTTAGGTGAAAGACCACGGAAGTCTTTTACGCGAGGAAGAGAGAAGTTGATCATGCGATCTAGGAATTCGTACATGCGTTCGCCACGCAAAGTTACGAAGGCGCCGATTGCTTGACCTTCACGGAGTTTGAAAGAAGCGATTGATTTTTTCGCGCGAGCGATAACCGGCTTTTGACCAGTCACAGTGCTTACTTCTTCAACAACCATATCAACGATTTTACCGTTGCTAACAGCATCACGAGTGATGCTGTTTACGATGATTTTTTCCAGCTTTGGAATCTGATGCACGTTCGTATACTTGAACTTTTCCTGCATCTTCTTTTTTAGCTCTGATTGGTACAGAGACTTTAGACGAGCCGTCATGTTTTACTCCATCACTTGATTTCCGCGCCAGACTTAGTGACGCGAATATTTTTACCGTTCTTTACTTGTACTTTTACACGAGTCGGCTTGCCTGACTTTGGATCAGCAACTGCAACATTACTAATGTGCACTGCTTTCTCAAGATCAACCAATCCACCTTGTGGGTTTTGTTGAGTTGGCTTCATGGCTTTTTTAACCACGTTAATACCTTCAACGAGAACACGATTAGTCTTCCAGTTGATGTTCTTAATTTTGCCTGACTTGCCTTTGTCTTTACCGGCAAGAATCACAACATTGTCATTCAATTTTAGCTTCTGCATGGGGTTCCCCTTAAAGCACTTCGTGAGCGAGAGAACAGATCTTCGTAAAGTTCTTGTTTCTCAATTCACGAGCTACTGGACCAAAAATACGTGTCCCGATTGGCTCATTTTCATTCGCCAAGATCACGCATGAGTTTTCGTCAAAGCTGATTGTTGTTCCGTCTTCACGCTTAATTGGGAAAACAGTACGAACGATCACGGCGCGCTTAACATCGCCTTTCTTTACTTTACCGCCGGCAATTGCTTGCTGAACGGCTACGACAATTACGTCGCCAATGTGAGCGGCCATACGCTTAGATCCGCCGAGTACTTTAATACATTGAACGGTTTTAGCGCCTGAATTGTCCGCTACGATAAGATTAGATTGTTGCTGAATCACTGTGCACCTCTCCTTACTTCACGATCGAAACGAGTTCCCAGCGCTTCAAAGCGGAACGTGGGCGTGACTCTACGATAGTCACAACGTTACCAATTTGAGCCTGCTCTTTTTCGTCATGAGCATGGAACTTGTTAGTGTTGTTTACGAACTTGTGATATTTCGAGTGCATTGTCTTGCGCTCAACCTTCACAACGATAGTCTTAGAAGCTTTATCGCTTACTACGATACCGGTTAGTTTGCGTTTTGTTTTGTTTGCTACTTCACTCATAGTTCCGCCTTAATTCTTTTTGCTGTTCAACGCGGTTAAAAGACGAGCGATGTCTTTTCTTAATGCGCGCTTGGTGTGTGACTTCTCAACACCAACAGTGTGTTTAGAAAACTTGGCGTTAAACATCTCAGTCTTCAATACAGCGACTTTTTCTTTGATGTCTTTCGCGCTCATTTTCGCTGCTTCAGAATACTTCATCATATGTACCTCTACTTATACTGCACGCGGAGGTATATGACCTTCGCGCTCTAAATCGGCTTTCGAGACGATTCGTGTTCTAACAGGTAGCTTGTATTTCGCCAAGCGCAAAGCTTTGTCAGCCTCTTCTTTGCTCATACCGCCTACTTCAAACAGAACACGTCCTGGCTTCACAACGGCTACCCATTCTTCTGGTGAGCCTTTACCTTTACCCATACGAACTTCTGCCGGCTTCTTTGACAGAGACTTATCTGGGAAAATCTTAATCCACATGTTTCCGCCTTTCTTCGTTTCACGAGAAATAGCGATACGTGCAGCTTCGATTTGGCGGTTAGTGATAAAACCACATGAGATCGCCTGAAGGGCGAAGTCACCGAAAGTGATACCATTACCAGTGTGAGCAGCGCCGGTCATACGACCTTTCTGCATTTTTCTAAATTTAACTCTCTTAGGACTCAACATAAAAACCTCGGATTCTTACTTGTAAATCTCACCCTTGTACACCCACACCTTAACACCCGTGATGCCATAGGCTGTTTTAGCCTGAGCAGTGGCGTAGTCGATGTCTGCGCGCAAGGTATGGAGAGGAACTTTGCGCTCAGAGTAACCTTCAGTACGAGCAATATCTGCTCCACCTAGGCGACCCGAACACTTAATTTTGATACCCTTAACTCCAGAGCGGAATGCTGACGTCATCACTTTTTTCATTGCGCGACGGAAAGCCACACGCTTCTCAAGTTGTTGAGCAATGTTTTCTGCAATTAGTTTTGCTTCTGCGTCCGGACGCTTTACCTCAGCAATATTGAAAAATAAAGGGCAGTTTGTGATCTTTTTGAGATCGTTACGAATCTTTTCGATTCCTGTGCCTTTCTTTCCAATCGCTACACCTGGCTTAGCAGAGTAAACAGTTACTTTTACTTGATCAGCTGTACGAGTGATTTCAGTCTTCGCAATTGAAGCTTGAGCCAACTCAGTATCGATGTAGTTACGAATCGCTAAATCTTGTTGAAAGATTACAGCATAGTTGTTTTTTACGTACCAGTTTGAATGCCAAGTCTTGATGTAGCCAAGGCGAAAACCGGTAGGTTGTACTTTTTGTCCCATTTTCGTATTCCCCTTTTACGCTTCTTTCAAGCCGATAGTGATGTAACTAGACTTCTTGATGATGCGATAAGCACGGCCTTGAGCACGTGGCATGATACGCTTCAACTGTGGGCCTTCGTCGACTTTCACTACGTCGATCGCTAAGTTGTCGAGGTCATACTTCTTAGATTCCGAAGCAATCGCCAAACCGCTATTGATCAATTTAGTAAGGATGATTGCGATCTCTTTCTTTTCAGAGAAGCGAAGAATTTTTAGAGCTTCTTCAACTTTCTTACGGCGAATAAGATCAGCTACACCACGTACTTTACGAGCAGTGATTCCAACATTGTTGTTTTTTACTGTAATCATCTAATCCTCACTTCTTCACTTCTTCGGCTTTCTTGTCGCCAGCTCCGTGGCCCTTGAAAGTACGAGTTTCAGCGAATTCACCGAATTTGTGGCCGATCATATTGTCAGTCACGTAGACGGGGATAAATTTCTTTCCGTTATGCACAGCGAAGGTCAAACCGATAAAATCGGGGATAATCATTGAACGGCGTGACCAAGTCTTGATGACTTTGTTGCCCTTCTGATCTTTCTTCGCTTCTGCAACCTTGTCGTAGAGGTAAGTGTCTACGAAAGGGCCTTTCTTTAGTGAACGTGCCATTTTTGTTTCCTCTCTTACTTACGACGTTTAACGATAAACTTGTCAGTACGTTTGTTTTTACGAGTCTTGAATCCACGTGTTGGAAGACCCCATGGAGTAACCGGATGACGGCCACCTGAAGTACGACCTTCACCACCACCGTGTGGGTGATCAACTGGGTTCATAACAACACCGCGAACCGCTGGGCGGATACCACGATGACGATTTTTACCAGCTTTACCAATCTTCTCGAGTTCATGCTCAATCTTACCAACTTGACCGATAGTCGCGCGGCAATCAGCTTTCACGCGGCGTAGTTCACCTGAAGGCAAACGAAGAAGAGCGAACTCACCTTCTTTAGCCATCAACTGAGCGTATGCGCCAGCAGAACGTGCCATTTGACCACCAGCACCTGGCTTCAACTCTACGTTGTGAACCAAAGTACCGATTGGAATGTCACGCAACAACTTAGCGTTACCTGCTTTGATATCAGCAGCATCAGAAGCGATAATTACATCACCTACGTTCAAGCCGACTGGTGCGATGATGTAGTTCTTAACACCGTCTGCGTAGCAAACAAGTGCAATATTACATGTACGACTTGGATCGTGCTCAATCGATTGTACTGTTGCTGGGATATCAAGCTTGTTACGTTTGAAATCAATCAAACGATACTTTTGCTTGTGACCGCCGCCGCGATGGCGAACCGTGATACGTCCATGGACGTTACGGCCAGCAGTTGATTTTTTTGGTGCAAGCAAGCTCTTAAGAGGCTTAACACCTTTTGTTACGTCACCAGTTACTACAACCATCTCACGACGAGCAGGTGTAATTGGTTTGAATTTTTTAAGGGTCGTCATAGCTCAACCTTTTCCTTAAATGCCTTTGAAGAATTCAATCTTCTGGCCGTCTTGAATTTGTACCCACGCCTTCTTACAAGACGCAGACTTTTTCATTCCACCTTTAGAACCTGAGCGCTTTGGCTTCCCAGGAATCACTGAGGTGCGAACGTTCAAAACTTTCACGTCGAAAAACTTTTCGACGGCTAGCTTGATTTGATTCTTATTGGCTTTGATGTTCACCAAGAAGCTGTAGCGATTTGTCGCTTCAGTTTCTTTAGAACTTTTCTCTGTCAACAATGGCTTTACTAATACGCTTTCTAACATCTTACACCAGCCTGCTGAGTAGTTTTTCCAAAGCAGCTTTCTCAATGATCAAGTTTTCGAACTTCACTGCTTCGTACACAGAGAAGCCGCTAACTGGAGCGTACTTAGCGCGAGCCAAGTTGCTGATCGAGTTGCTGACTTTGTCGTTTTGTTCAGTAGTGATCACGAGTGCAGGCAAAAGCTTGCGAGAATCGAGAGTCTTGAACATGTCTTTAGTTTTACCTGTTGATTCGATGTTATCGACCACGATCAACTTACCAGCTTGGAACTTGTCAGCGATGATTGAATGGATTGCACCGTTCATCACTTTCTTATTCACTTTCTGCTCGTAGCTACGTGGCTGAGGACCGAAAGTTGTACCGCCTCCAGGCATAAGCGGAGAGCGCTTAGAACCTTGACGAGCGTTACCAGTACCCTTTTGCTTGAACGGCTTCTTACCACCGCCCGAAACGAGGGCCTTATTTTTTGTAGCAGCTGTACCTTGACGGCGACCGGCAAGAAGAGCTTTTACAACTTGGTGAACAACTGGAACATTCACTTTTTCAGCTGATAGATCAACTGAAGCTTTGAGTGCTCCGGCTTTTTCAAATTTTGTGTTTAATACTGTAATATCAGTCATGGTCTCCCCCTACGACTTCTTGACCGCTTTCGCGATCTTGATGAAGCCGTTTTTAGATCCCGGAACTGAACCCTTGATTAGCATATAGCCGTCTTGAGTGTTCACTTCGAGTACTACGATGTTTTGTACAGTCACTTGATCGCTACCCATTTGACCTGGCATCTTCTTGTTCGCGAATACGCGAGCAGGAGTTGCACGACAGCCGATAGAACCTGGGCGGCGGTGGAAGTGTGAACCGTGAGAAGCTGGACCACCTTGGAAGTTGTAGCGCTTCATGACACCTTGGAAGCCTTTACCTTTAGAGGTACCGGTTACGTCGATGATCGTGTTTGGCTTGAACTCTTCGAGGCCAACAACTGTACCAAGAGCTTCAGCAGCAACAGTCTCAACCTTCACTTCAGAGAAGTGAGTGAGGTTTGAAGAAATACCAGCTTTCTTCAAAGTGCCCTTCGTCGGCTTGGTCAAAAGAGACTC
>JBIKNE010000148.1:0-5936 GCA_044358855.1 Bacteriovoracaceae bacterium
AAAAACCGAGTTGAATAGTTCACTTTTGAAACACAGAGAGTTTCTTTTCACGGGCCGTGAACACAGTGCGCATGTGATGAAAATGAATCAGGAAACGGGGGTGATGGGAGGTGTGAAAAAAAGATGAAACTCTTATGAGGTAAAATTAATTTCTGTTTTCTCTGATGTCATCCATCTCCATGGTAAAATTCAAACCATGAAACGCCTAGAGATCGACAACTTCCTTTTGAATGTCGCAAAACATCTACCTATTATTAGACCAATCAAAGAATTCGTTCACTTGAATCTCTTGGCGAATTTTCAACATCTCAATTTCTGGGATGCCCTCCGCGAAGTATCCTCCGACCTCGACGCTCGTCCCTTTCTTGACCTTAATTATTACCAAGACCTGTTGAATAAAAATGAAATCGACCAGCGAATACTCAAACAAATCATGCAGAAAGAATTTGGCAATCAGTCAGAAGCTGATCGCATATACAAAAGATATCACAACAATCCGCTCATGTTTGAACATCACGATGCTAGAGTTGGACGCTTTCATTTTGCTTGGAACGAACTCACTCAAGCGCCTATTACCGAACTCGCCGATGGACTATTAATAAAATGGCTGGGGATGTTTCTCGATCAAGGAGTGTGTCAGTGGAAAATGCCTGAAGCGGACAAGTTAGATTTTTATCAGGCCATTCGTAATCTTTTAACACAAACGCTCATTCAACCCACACCATTCAATGGACAAGATTTAGAAATTTTGATGCCTCTTAGTCCATTTGATGCAATTGAGAATCATCTCGCTTTCCTCTGCCCACCGACTGACTTGCGACAAGATTACTTAAAAGAAGCCATGCTCGGCTTACGCGGCTGGGCCGGACTGATTGCTAGCTTACAAAAAGATGCCACTTTACTTGATCATCCACGAAAAATAACTTTGCACGACTTTCTGGCGGTTAAACTCACCCTAGAGCGAGCTTGGATCCTTCATTACAAACCGAATTCTAAGAGTCCGCAATTTTTCCCTTTCTCTTCTCACACCCCACACCCCTACTTAGAAGAAGAGTGTTTTAAATATTATAAGTGCTTACAAAAGGCCCATGAAGTCACCATTCATGACAAAAAACTCTGCGAAATAATTCTTAAAACGAAATCACCTTCTCCAGTCCCGCGCTTCCAGGCGATCTTTTGTATGGATGACCGAGAGGGCTTCCTGCGACAAAATTTAGAATCTGCCTCTCAGGAAATTACTACCTTTGGCACTGCCGGACATTTTGGAATTGAATGCTTGTACCAGGCCCCCGATGCCTTTTTCCCACGAAAACATTGCCCACTACCGGTAGCAGCGAAACTGCTGATAAAAGAAAAGAATACCGAGATGAGGAGCACTCCTTTCTCATTAAAAAATGCTTTAGCACTATTTAAGGGACTCTTTTTTCCAGTACACTTCGACCCTCTCGATATCGTGATGATTAACCGCGACGCCGCTGCTATACCGCTAGATAATACACCCACCAAAGAAAACTTACCCAATGGTTATCAAATTTCTGAGATGTCCCTACTCGCCTATTCACAACTTAAGGCAATTGGACTATTGAAAAACTTTGCTCCTTTAGTTTTTGCCATTGGCCACACCTCACAAAGCGCCAACAATCCTTACTTTAATGCCTACGGATGTGGGGCATGCTCTGGAAGATCCGGTGAAATTAACGCTCGTATTTTTTGTCAAATCATCAATCGCGCCGATGTTCGAGCAGATTTATTAGCGCGCTATCAAGTAGACATCCCGGCAACGACGACTTTTGTCCCAGGGGTTCATGATACTTGTCGCGAAAGCGTCGTGCTTTTCACTGATGGCTCCTTAAATGATGAGAAAGAAGATTTACTGAAAGAATTTACTGAAAACCTAAAAAGTGCTTTAAAGAGAAATGCGCTCCGGCGAATTGTACCGCTGGCACCTGACACTCCAGCCGAAAACGCTGATCATGCACTGAAATTATTAAAAAGACGCTCGGACTCTTTATTCGAACCTAGACCTGAACTAGGGCACACTAATGTGGCCTTCTCAATTGTGGGAAGACGTGAACTTACTCGTGGAATCGATCTTGAAGGTCTCGCTTTTTTGCAATCATATGACCACACGGTTGATCCCGATGGTGTCATTTTACAAAACATACTATCAGCGGTTATTCCGGTCACCTCTGGTATAGGACTAGATTATTTTTTCTCACGTACTGATAATTTTCGTTTTGGAGCGGGTTCAAAATTACCACAAAACGTGGTTGGTCTTTTTGGGGTAAGCCATGGCACTGAAAGTGATCTATTAGTAGGGCTACCATTACAAATGATTGATCAACATCATCCGGTTCGGCTTCTTATCCTAGTAGAGCAATCCGCCGACATTGCCTACAAAGCAATCAAGGCGCATCCCCAAGTAAACCAAATCGTTTCCAATGAATGGGTTCGCTACATGTCACTAGACCCTCACACAGCAGAGCTGAGTATTTTCCATGATGGGGCCATGCATACCTATAACGTGGCCGGGGGCATTCGTGCTTAACACACTCGCGCTCACCTATTTCACACCACTACTTTTCGGTTTATTACTCCTACTGCCTTTTCGATTTAAAACAAAAACAATTATTCGTCTCACAAGTATCGGCCTGAGCGCCCCCTTGGTGATTAGTCTTTTAATGGCGTATCTCAATTCACCTCAGGAATTACGATTATTCAGTTTTTCCATTCCCCACTTTCATTTTGACTTCATCCTTTGGACAGACTCCTACGGACTTGCTTATTTGTTTCTGACTCATTTCTTAGGTCTCGTAGTTTTGCGTTTCTCGCATACCTATTTGCAAGGAGAGAAAGGTTTCCAGCGTTTTTTTGCCACCATTCTTATTTTTATATTCGGCATGTACTTACTTTGTCTTGCTGGCACGATGGACCTGTTCTTTGCTGGTTGGGAAATTGTCGGCATTAGCTCCTTTTTTCTGATTGCCTTCTATCGCTCTCACAATCGCTCAATCAGTAACGCTTGGAGGATCTACAATATTTATCGTATTTGTGACGTTGGACTCTTGTTAAGTGCAGTCATCGGCCATCTCCTATGGCATGAAGCCTCCAGTTTTTCTCAACTTACTAGACTCACGGCCAGTGAGATTGCCAGTATTCCATTTAAATATCATTTTATTTTAGGTCTCTTTATTATTTTTGCTTCCTTGGGAAAATCGGCCCAGTTCCCCTTCCACAATTGGCCTTCTCGAGCAATGGAAGGCCCCACTCCATCAAGCGCTATTTTTTATGGAGCACTCTCCATTCATGCAGGGGTCTTTTTATTGATACGTACTGAGGCCTTATGGAGTTCTCTTCCTATCGCAAGAGGCCTTCTCGCTCTTATTGGCCTTACCACTTTTGTTCTATCATTTTTTCAAAAGCGAGTTCAGGCCAACATCAAGGGACAAATCGCTTACGCCAGCACCATGCAAATTGGCATTATGTTTATTCTTCTCGCAATGAAGCTCTATCCGCTCGTTATGCTTCATCTTATTCTGCATGCTTTGTGGCGCTGCTTTCAGATGCTCACTTCGCCATCAGTTGTATTGCAATCTCTCACTCACCCCCAACGCGAAAAGAGACTTACCAAAACTATCGATCGTTTTGGTAAACGTCTTGAAAGCACTCTTTATAGTCTCTCCATCAATGATTTTATGATGGATGTTTCAGCGCGCGGCTTTCATTTCATTCAGTGGTATCGCCTTAAAGCACTTTTCTTTTTCTGTTTGCGAAAACCATGGATAGGCACCATCGGACTTGTCTTCTTTCAAGTCGCCGCCCATTCTTGGCTTCATTCATGGCACGGCTATCAACATCTTTTAACTGACATTCTTTCGTCACTTTCGCTCTTATATTCTGCTCAAGCACTCTTTGTTCATCGAAGCGCCTTTAAAGCTCTTGGTGCACTAGGAATCTCACTCCTCTGTGATATGGCGAGTATCTATACCGTCATCCCAAGTGCGAGCTTTGGTATCTCTCTTTATATGATTCCCATTTTACCCGCACTCATCATTGCTTTAATCACCGTCTATCCATTTCGCGAATTACAGCTGCAGTACTTCCATTCGCAAGGGCAAGCTCATCCCATCCGCGCCAACATCTATTTAATGTGCTTTATGATTATTTCCGGGATGCCATTATCGTCCGCCTTTTTTGGGGAAGATATCATTTTGGCAAAACTTATTGAGACATCTTATCCCTTGGCGATTTTTACTTCACTCAGCTTAATGATGAATGGCCTCATTTGTGTGCGCATTTATGTTCGACTCTTTATGGGCCGGCGTGTGGCCATCTAGTGAGAACCACGATGTAAGAAGATGTCAGAATTACGCCCTCTCTTACATGTCTCAATCTGAGCGAGTTTCACAATAAAAATAGATACTTAGGTGGCGCGTGAAGCGTTATCTGCTCGTGATGTAAGATTTACGGGGCCTCTGCCCAAAGCCGGTTGATAAGTGAGACCACTTCTGTGGGCCTATCAAAACTGGAGACGTCATGAAAATCACTTTGGCACTTTTAAGCTTAACCCTGCCACTCATCGCTTTTTCTGCAGATCATGAAAAAGTCATTTATGGCGAAGATAACCGTCATGATGTTTATGATTATCCGGATCGCGCCATAGTGGAACTTTCTAAATCAACCATGGCACTTGTTAAATCAAGCGACATCACCAACCGTGGCGGTAACTTCCAAGTTGATCAAACGACTTTTAGAGAAAGCCAAGGCATGTGTTCAAATGAACGCTTCGTCGCTCAGCCAACAGCTGCTTTCTGTTCAGGTTTCTTAGTTGCACCAAACAAAATCGTAACGGCCGGCCACTGTATTACCAGTGCAGAGGCCTGCGCCGATGTTCGTTTTGTTTTTGACTACAAAATGAACAATGCTTCAAACGCTCAAGTCAACTTCCGCAGCACTCAAATCTATTCTTGTAAAAAAATACTTGGCCAAGTTCTTGAGCAATCAGGCCGCGACTTTGCTGTGATCGAACTTGATCGTGAAGTCACTGACCGCGAGCCACTCAAGCTTTCAACAAATAAAGAACTTAAGTCAGGCGACGGCATTTTTGTTATCGGTCACCCATCTGGTCTTCCAACCAAGATCACTGACTCAGCAGTGGTTAGAAATGTTAAAACAAGTTCAGGCTATTTCGTTGGTAACCTCGATACCTACGGTGGTAACTCAGGATCTGCCGTATTTAATACGAAAACGCTTGAAGTTGAAGGTATCTTGGTTCGCGGCGAAAGAGACTATGAATCAAGCGGCAACTGCCGAGCATCTTACCGCATCGGCGAAACTGAAGGCCGTGGTGAAGACGTAACCTTGATCTCTGTTATCCATGAGCGCGGCTTTGAAGCTGGCGGTTCAACTCCAAGTACTCCCTCAACTCCAACTGGTGAAACTCGTTATGTATGGTTAACTTCAGATAATACTTGTAACGAATTTCGCGGTAGCACTTATATCCGCGAAGTCGCTGATCACCTTTGTGCAGAAGCACCTGCTACCGGCGCCTCACGTTATGTATGGTTAAATTCAGATATGACTTGTAACGAATTCCGCGGTGATCGCTACATCCGCGAAGTTCCAGCTTCCCTCTGCAATGGCCCAGCAGCAGGCACTCCCCGCTATGTTTGGTTGAACTCAGATATGACTTGTAACGAATTCCGCGGTGACCGCTATATCCGCGAAGTTCCAAATGCACTCTGTGGACGTTAATTAGAATAGAAATAAAGTTTTATAAGGGCGAGATTTTCTCGCCCTTTTTTTATTCGTGAATCATGACAGGAATAATCAATCTCTCAGATACTCCGTCTTGAGTATAACTCACACGAACTTGCCACAATCCCTTCATCACGAAATAGGCTTTAGTGATGTCATATTCCAAAGGGGATACTAGT
>JBIKNE010000150.1:0-5853 GCA_044358855.1 Bacteriovoracaceae bacterium
TACCCATTACGTCACAAGATGCTGCGGCCTCACGGCACACTCGCGGACTGTGTTTTCAAAGGTGATGACGATGAACTCACCTTTCATCTCGGCGCCTTTATTGATGGCAAACTCGTCAGTGTGGCTTCGTTTTATTTTGAAAACCAACCGCAATTTGAAAAAGAGCATCCTCATCAATACCGCTTACGAGGTATGGCGACTCTTCCTGAATTTCAAGGCCAGGGACTCAGTTCTGCGCTCCTCAAAACGGCTTTCCCGCTCATTAAACAGAACCAGTGCACGCTTTTGTGGTGCAATGCAAGACAGCCAGCCGAAGGCTTCTACCAAAAAGTCGGCTTCCGCGCTCACGGTGATATTTTTGATTTACCCTTAATCGGTCCGCATCGCTTGATGTCTATCGAAATCCGATAAAGCGCTTTCTTGCGTTAGGGTGAAGACAAGTCCGCGGATAGAGCGCTTCATTGACTAATCTTTTTTGTACATCCCAGCACGCTTCGCGACTCTCAAAAACTTGCCCAGGGGCACAACCCAAAGTGCGCGCGCCACTGGCGAGTTTATTTTTGCGTAGATCTTCACATTGCGCTTGTCCCAAATCATGGACACAGACCCAATGACGATCATCACAGTCATAAATTAAAAAAGCTCCCGCCGTCCATTTGGCAGACAGGGTATCTTTAGTGGGATCAATCTCTTGCGCCAAAAGATTATGGGTGACGCCTAAGAGAAGCGTTATCAAAAGCCATTTCATAGGTTAACGTATCGGTAAGAATCGCCCGTTTTTGAGAGGAAGCCATGGCCTACCTAATGCACGACAAAATCCGTCACCAACTCAGCCTGTGGATGACCCCTATTTTGCAATCCTTAGGTGCTGAAAGTGCCAAACTAGAAGATATCTATCCGGGATTTGCCAATACTCCCGATGCTAAGATGGGCCAGCTCGCTTTTGCGCTTTTCCCTTGGGCCAAACTGACAAAAAAAAATCCGGCACAGCTAAGCAAAGATCTCGCCACTGCGCTGGCAGCGTCTAGTGAGAAACCGCAATGGATTCAAGAGGCCCGCGCGATGGGTCCCTATGTGAATTTCTTTTTTGCCACCGGCCCGTTAGCGGCCGAGCTGGTGCCAGAAATTCTTTCCAAAGATTATTTCAGAAGAAAAATCTCCAGCGGCATGCCCAAAACTATGATCGAGTTTTCTCAGCCCAATACGCACAAAGAAATGCACGTGGGGCATATGAGAAATTTGTGCTTAGGGGATGCGCTGATTCGTCTCCATCGCTACTGCGGTTTTGATATTGTCGCTTCGACTTTTCCGGGCGACGTTGGCACCCATGTGGCCAAGTGTTTATGGTATTTCAAAAATCATTGTAACGAGACACCTCCGAAAGAGCGCAAAGGCGCCTGGTTAGGAACGCTCTACACTAAAGGCCACAACAAACTCGAAGATGAGCGTGGTACTGATAAAGAAGAAACCAATCGCAAGCAGCTTACTGAGATTCTTGCTCAACTCGAGAAGAAGCAAGGTGAGTACTATGAATTGTGGAAAGAAACACGCCAGTGGTCGGTTGATTTGATGAATGAAGTTTATCAATGGGCAAATGTTAAGTTTGATGCTTGGTACTGGGAATCAGAAGTAGATTCCGAATCCGTCAAACTGGTGCGTGAATGGCAGAAGAAAGGTTTATTCGTAGAAGATGCCGGAGCCGTAGGTGCCGATCTGAAAGAATATGGCCTGGGTTTTTGTATGCTCTTAAAGACCGATGGCAACGGCCTTTATGCCACTAAAGACATTGAACTTGCTCGTCGTAAATTCCAAGAGAAAGGGATTGAGAAAAGTGTCTACGTCGTTGACCTTCGCCAGGCCCACCACTTTAAGCAAGTTTTTAAAGTTTTGGAGTTGATGGGTTTTGAGCACGCTAAAGATTGCTTCCATCTCCAATACGACTTTGTTGAGCTTCCTGATGGCGCCATGAGTTCACGCAAAGGAAATATTGTTCCACTACAAGCGCTCGTGGATAACATGGTTGAAAAAGTGAAGACGGAATATCTCAATCGCTACGCAAACGAGTGGACTGCCGAAGAGATTGAACAAACTGCTCAAGATGTTGCTCGTGGTGCGATTAAATACGGCATGACTCGCATTGACCCCACCAAGAAAATTGTCTTCGCCATGGAAGAGTGGCTCAAGCTCGATGGTGAATCTGGCCCCTATTTGCAATACACTTTTGCGCGCATTCAAAGTCTGGTGAGAAAACTCGAGACCAATGAAAAAGCTGATTATGCTCAACTCACTACTGCCTCCGAAGCTGAGCTAGTCAGATTACTGCCGCAATTTAATGGGATTGTGGCGCAGTCTTGTGAACAGTATCGCCCTAGTGTGCTGACTGCTTATCTCTATGATGTCGCCCGTGCGTTTAATAGTTTCTATGCAGAATGTCCCATTTCATCTGCCCCGACAGGTTTGAAAGAAGCGCGCTTAAGGTTGTCTCAAGCTTGCTCGATAGTTATCGAAGAGGGGCTAAAATTGCTCGGCATTCCAGCACCGTTTAAAATGTAAAAAAAATGTTATTATGTTGGTATGAAGCTCGTGTTTCATACCGCTCAAGACGGTATCCAAAAGTTTGAAGTGGAGAAAAACTCCGTTCTGATTGGACGCGGCTCAGGCTGTGATATTCAAATAAAAGTTGAAGGAATATCGCGCCAACACTGTCGTATTGATATTGATCCTCGTGGGGAATTTCTCATCACTGATCTAGGGAGCACCAATGGTGTGCTCATCGACAACCAACGTATACCCGCCAATAAAACGGTTCCCTACCTGGCCTTTCTTCCCTTGGCGATTGGCTCAATCCCACATGTCACAATTGAGGCCGGTGATAAAGTTCAGATTAGAACGCTGGATCAAATTAAAAATCCACAAGGGGCCAAGCCGCAACCTGAAACACCCTTGGCAAAGCTTGAGTTAGAAGATCGCAGCCGCACCATGAGTCGTCTAACCCGCAGTGGAGTAAGAACAGCACGTCCTAAGGCGGCCGCCAAGGCCTCCTCGCCGGCCTCAAGTCCCCCTTGGTTGGTGCTTACTTTAGCGGTGGGATCAATCATTGGCGCGAGTTATTACCTCTTTTTTAACTAGACAAACCTACTAAAAACTAATTATTTCAAGGCATTAAAAATAAGTGCTATTTTGTCTGTTTTCCTTTAGTCTGAAGGAGAAATACGGTGAATTAAGCCTTAATTAGGATGCCTATGATTAAACTCAACCGTAAAGTCGAATACAGCTTGATGGTGTTGAAGTTCATGAGTGAGCGCGCTCCCACTGAACTTACCTCGGCACGCGAAGTCTGCGATAGCTACAAAGCACCCTTTGATACTCTTGCTAAAGTCATGCAGCAGTTAAATATGGCAGGCATTTTAGTCTCTGTTAAAGGTGTCAAAGGCGGCTACTATCTTAATTTTGATCTCTCAAAGCTAAGTGTCTTGGCCTTAGTGGAATTAATCGAAGGTAAAAGCTTTACCGTTGATTGCCATGAAGGCCCTTGTGAACTCTTGAGTACATGCAATATCTCCGCTCCTATTCGTCGCTTAAATGATTATGTCACTTCGATCTTCACCACACTTTCTGTGCGTGAATTACTTGCAGACAACGCTCCCTCACTCAAGCTCGCTCCTCAGTGTCCAAGCTTCAAGGAGCACGCATGAAACCGATTGATCAACTCAATGATGACTACAAGTACGGTTTCGTCACTGATATCGAATCAGAAGATTTCCCTAAAGGGGTTAATGAAGAAATTGTCCGTCTCTTGTCGGCCAAAAAAAATGAGCCCGAGTGGCTCTTAGAATTTCGTCTCAAAGGTTTGCGTCAGTGGCAAAAGATGGAGCATCCGACATGGCAGTACTGCCAAGTACCTCCCATCGATTTCCAAGCGGTGACTTATTACGCTAAACCAAAAACAAAAAAATCTGTCTCGGGCCTGGATGAAGTTGATCCCGAATTATTAGAGACTTTTGAGAAGCTTGGCATCCCACTGACGGAACAGAAACGCCTGATGGGTGTGGCGGTGGATGCGGTGTTTGATTCAGTTTCTGTGGGAACAACTCACCAAGAGGATTTAGAAAAAGTCGGCGTTATCTTCTGCTCGATCTCTGAGGCCGTGCAAAAGTATCCCGATTTAGTAAAAAAATATTTGGGTACCGTCGTTCCAGCGGCCGATAATTTTTATGCTGCTCTCAACTGTGCTGTCTTTACTGACGGCTCGTTCGTCTACATCCCACCAGGTGTAACTTGCCCGTTGGATCTCTCTACTTATTTTAGAATTAACGCTAAAGAGTCAGGCCAGTTTGAACGTACTTTGATCATCGCCGACAAAGGTTCTTACGTTAATTATTTAGAAGGCTGTACTGCTCCTCAGCGTGATGAGAATCAATTGCACGCCGCCATTGTGGAACTCATCACTCTCGATGATGCTGAAATCAAGTATTCAACAGTTCAGAATTGGTATGCAGGTGATAAGCAGGGTAAAGGCGGAATTTATAATTTCGTAACCAAGCGTGGTCACTGTGTCGGTAAGAATTCAAAAATTTCGTGGACACAAGTGGAAGCAGGCTCCGCCATTACCTGGAAATATCCGAGTTGTGTGCTCTTAGGGGAGAACTCTGTAGGCCAGTTCTACTCAGTCGCGCTGACGAATCACTACATGCAGGCCGACACTGGCACCAAGATGATTCATGTGGGGAAAAATACCCGCTCGACCATCATCTCAAAAGGGATCTCAGCGGAGAAATCCAACAACGTCTATCGCGGCCTAGTGAAGATCATGCCCAGTGCCACGGGTGCTCGTAACTATTCTCAATGTGATTCAATGCTGATTGGTGACCAATGTGGCGCTCACACCTTCCCTACGATCGATGTCAAAAATGATACCGCCGTGGTTGAACATGAAGCGACCACGTCGAAAATTAGTGCTGATCAAATTTTCTATTTGCGCTCTCGGGGTTATACCCAAGAGAAGGCCGTGAGTTTGATTGTGAATGGATTTTGCAAAGATGTATTTAAAACTCTTCCTCTGGAATTTTCCGTGGAAGCCGTGAAACTTATCGAGATGAAACTCGAAAACAGCGTAGGTTAGTTATGTTGGAGATTAAAGATTTAAGTGCCACCGTTGAAGGCGCAACTATCCTTCAAGGGATTAATCTTGCCGTTAAGGCAGGAGAGATTCATGCCATCATGGGTCCTAACGGCTCAGGCAAGAGTACCCTTTCAAAAGTTATCGCCGGCCACCCTTCTTATACTGTGACTGGTGGCTCAGTGAATTATTTGGTGAATCGTAAACCGATTGACCTCTTGGAGCTTGCTCCCGATGAGCGCGCCAAAGAGGGAATCTTTTTAGGCTTTCAGTACCCCGTGGAAATTCCCGGTGTCTCCAATCGAGATTTTTTGCGTGAATCATTTAACGAAGTTTGTGCTCATCAGGGAATCGATAAACTTGATGACGCCGCTTTCAAAAAGCTAGTTGATGAAAAGCTAAAATTACTTGAGATGAATGAGCTTTTCCTTGAGCGCGATGTGAATGCTGGCTTCTCGGGTGGCGAGAAAAAGAAAAATGAAATATTGCAAATGGCACTCTTGAATCCACGTTTGGCACTACTCGACGAAACTGATTCAGGTCTAGATATCGATGCTCTTCGAATTGTCGCCCGCGGAGTGAACGCTATTAAATCACGCTTTAATGCCATTGTACTGGTCACCCACTACCAACGTTTATTGGATTTGATTGTTCCGGATTATGTCCACGTACTTTATAAAGGCCGCATTATTAAATCAGGCGATAAATCGCTGGCACTGGAACTTGAAAAGAAG
>JBIKNE010000309.1:0-3671 GCA_044358855.1 Bacteriovoracaceae bacterium
AGAGAAGAAGCGCTGGCAGGTTTTTGTTTAATATTATTTGGCAAAATAATACCAGAATTTCTATATGAGACTTCAATTCATTCACGAGTAGATTTTAGTCTATAGAATCAGTAGAAACATTTTTTTCATTTTTATCCCAGAATATTATTTTTTGAGGATCTGGCACTAAGTAACTCTGCATGTTCTTAAGTGACTTGGATGCCTCGTGTTCCCTGCAGATTTTCTACACCAAGTTTAAAATTGAGACTTTAAAAATGATATTAATTTTCTCGAAATGAGTATCGGTTCATTTCCCATTATAGGCCATTTAACCCATAAGCCTATTAATTATCCCTAATTAAATTTTGATGAGTCTTGCCAAGTCTTTGAATTATCATGCTATCTCGAAGTGGCTTGCGCGGTACGCTTTTTGGTGTATACTGCATACTAATCGATGGACTTATTCATGGAGCCCTTATGTTTTTAAGTCAACTCAATTTATTGTTTCGCCACTACCGCCTCACACTCTCGTTGACATTAATTCTCGTCGTTTTGGGAGCAATGGGTTTCCTTGTGATTCCTAAGGAAGAGGATCCACATCTGGCTAACCGTTATGGAAATTTATCGATTATCTACCCTGGAGCGGATGCAGGAAAAATTCAATCAAACGTGATGATCCCACTTGAGAAGAAACTGCAAACGATTTCCTCGATTAAGCTCATGGAGACAAGGATCAGATCGCAGTTTGGATACATCTATATTGAGCTCAATGATAGTACAAAGGACATAGAGAAGGAATGGAACGAAATTGATCGTATTCTAAATGAGCAACGAGTGAAGTTTCCAAGAGGAGTGACGGAAGCGACATTGGATCGCGATGCGATCGACCTTGAGGCCATCATCATTTCACTGCAGGGACCAGAAGATAAGCTCAGTTTAGGGAAAGAGAGCTTGCGATTTAAACACTACCTTGAGGGCCTCACAGGAGTGCGTGAGGTGAAGCTTCACGGTGATCCTGAAATTGGAATGGATATAGAGGTGAACTCTATTGAACTTGCTCAGCGTGGCTTAACCATTGCACAGCTCATACAACAAGTGCAGCAATCGAACCTCCATTATCCAGCTGGCTCTTATGATGACCAATCTCCTAAGGTTCAGGTCCTGGCCAAAAATTCAATTGAAACTACGCAGGATTTAAAATCACTTCCTATTCTGTACCCGAGTCTTAGGGCAGCCCCATTAGGTGATATCTCAAAAATAAACTATGGCACTGCCCGTACTCAACATTCTATCGCGAGATTTAACACTGAGGATGCCATCGTACTGGGACTTGTCCCGGAGCATCCTTTAGACGTTCTTAAGTGGGGCGATGAGATAAAAGAAGCCGTAGCCAAGTATCAGAAGAATAATCCTGATTTAAAATTAAGTTATATTGCATTTCAACCAACACGAACGATGAATCGAATTAAGGAGCTCGGGGTCTCCTTGTTGCAAGGGGTTGGTTTCGTCATTTTAGTTTTGGGGTTATGGATGGGGTGGCGTATCGGTTTGGTCGTCGCTCTTAGCGTCCCCATGATCTCTCTTATCGGGTTTGGGGTTTATTTTCTTGGCGGGGGCGTACTTCATCAAATCTCCCTGGCAGCCCTTCTCCTCTCCTTGGGACAATTCATTGACAACGTCACAGTTATTGCTGAAGGGACGCAGCGAAAAATTGATGAAGGCGAGGATCCTGTGACCGCCTCCGCGAAAACCGCTAAGCATTTCATGGTGCCGATGATATTTGCAACGGGTACAGCCGTCGCTTCATTCTTGCCACTCTTGTCGAGTGAAGGATCCACGGCTGAATTTACCATCGCCATCCCTTTGATTGCGACGATTACCTTGCTCGTGTCTTACTTCTTCTCAATATATACGACACCCATTTTTTGCGCCCTTTTGCTTAGACCTCAACAAAAAAAATCGTCACAGATTTCAAAAATGAGCTTTCTCAAAAAAATCTACGACTATCCAAAAGCGATTGTCTTATCGACGGTACTTATCTTCGCCATTTCTGCCATGGGGCTTCTCTTCGTCAAAAAAGAATTTTTCCCCTGGGCGGACCGTAACGAATTCACCCTTTCGATGGAGCTTCCTGAAGGCAGTTCCATCACTAATACCAATCGCTTCGCACGGATTATTGAATCAAAGTTAAAGTCCCATCCAGACATTCTTCAGTTCTCTACCTATGTGGGTCAAACCACACCATTTTATTACTATAGCGTGAGAGCGGAGAAGCATCTCTCGCACGTGGCTGAGTTTTTGATCACGACAAAAGATTTTTCTAAGAATGTTCACATCGCCGACGATCTCATCAAGTTCGCCAAAGCACAGCTACCCAAAGACATAAAAGTGTTTCAGAGGCAGCTAAAGCAGGGAGCTCCTGTGAGAGCGGATATTGAGTATGAAGTCTATGGTGAAAATCTTAAAGAATTGTCCGAATTCGCCCACGTCTTCGCCAAAGAACATCAAGCCTTGAGTGGTGCTGTTAACCTGAGAACATCCGCGTCGCTTTTTGTTCCCAGTATTCAAGTGGAACTTAACGAAACGGTGGCGCTTGAGAGAAATTTCGATCGTAACCAGTTAGCAATAAATATCTTAGCATTTTCTCAGGGGATAGAGATCTCTCACTACTTTGAAGAGGGCGAAAGACTTCCAATGAGAATCTCACTGACAGATTCAAAAGGGATTAGAGATTGGAAGCATACAAGTAATTTAAAAATTGTTCCGACAAGATTTCGAGATTACTCCCTGTCTGAATTAACTAAAACTAATGAAACACTCAGCCCCACTGTGATTGATAGAAAAAATGGTAAGGTCATGGTGTCTATCCTCGCGGATTTGGCGCCTGGTTTTGGTTTTAATCAGGTCGGGCCACTCATTGAAGAAGAACTCCAGAATGCCATTCAAGGCAGAGATTGGTCTGTAAAAATCGCCGGTCAGGAGGGAGAGTCGAAAACGGCTAACATTGCCATTCTGCGGGCCTTACCTTTCGGATTCATTTTATTAATGGTTTGTCTTCTTCTTGAATTTCGATCTTTCCGAAAATTTTTTTTAGTTCTGCTCACGGTAGGACTTGTGTCTTTGGGCGTCACACCAGGGCTCATCATTGGAGACCAGCCTTTTGGATTCATGTCTTTACTTGGGATCCTCGCACTGATTGGAATTGTCGTGAATAACGCCATCTTGATCATTGAGGCCATTGAAGAAGCCAGTCACGATGAAAAAGATCTCAGACTGGCCATCCGAAAAGCCATCAGCCTGCGGACTCGACCCATTATGATGACAACCATCATGACGCTGCTTGGATTGCTACCTTTAGCCTTTGAAAACTCCACCCTTTGGCCCCCGATGGCGTGGGCCATGATTTCAGGCTTACTTGTCTCAACAATCCTGAGCTTATTCTTTCTACCAGCAAGTTACGAACTTCTATTCCGTAAAAGCAACTCAACCTTCACTCTCGCAAGTGTGTTGGGGCTATTTTTGATCCTTCCCGCGGCGAATGCCAGAGAGTATTCATTCTCCGAACTCACGGCTCGCAGTAGTCAAACAGATCAATGGCTGGCCAATGATAAGCTGAATGAGGCGGATGAAGCGGGATACAATGGGGCTTGGCGCTCAAGCTTTATGCCGAAGTTGTCAGGAAGCATCGAGAG
>JBIKNE010000151.1:0-5836 GCA_044358855.1 Bacteriovoracaceae bacterium
TTTTAAATCCAACCTATTTCACTATCTTGCGATAATGTCATTTGATGTCCCAATTTGATTATCACTCAAACCAGACAACTAGGTATTTAGCTGGCTGACATGTGTGTTGTTAGATGGCTAAGGCTTGAAAGTGAAATCTCTTTGAGATCTTCAGGCCGCAAGAGGACACTCCGCTAATTGTCGAATATTTTTCAAGAAAAGTGAAAACCGACAACAAAAAACTCAGGCAGATAGGAGTGAATGTTTTTTTGATGGTAAATATTGCTGATTGCGCCGTGCGTTTATTAATGTGTTCAGGCTCCTTTAAAATGTAAATCGAGTACATTCTAAGGAGTCTTATGAAGCAGAGATTATTTCTTATTTTGGCACTGATGTCTTTTGCAGCATATTCAAATGAATTATCGATAACTTCAGTTAACCAATACACATGTAAAAAATCTGATTCTGGGGTGAAAAACTATTTCTATTACATTGAAAGGTATGCGCCTCAAGCAGTTCAATATGATGGTCTCTTCCTTTGCCACGATGTCAGTCAGTATGGTCGAAATGATAGCGCTCTAATTCCCCGCCTTGAAACACGTCAGGCAGTCTTTAGCTTTTGGGATTCGCACGATGATCGTTTCTTTGATAATGATCAAAACGGCAAGATGGATGTAGACGACAAGATTAATGAGTTGATCGTTAATTATGGGGAGAGGCAATTGTGTCGAGTCTTTTTTTTAGATCTCAAATGCCAGGCCCCGCTGAAAACTATGTGTTCGCGGGTAATGGACCCTCATTTTTCGGTCTAGGATGGTTGATGAAGCCATTCGTACGGAACATGAAAAGTTATTGTCCTGCTCAGGGCCACTATGAAGAAGGCTCACCTCTTGCACAGGCCATCCGTGATATGGTCGGAGTTGAGACTGAAGGTTTGTATTTCGGTGAGCATCAATCTTCTCAAAATGATTTTGTCATTTTAAGGGAATCGGATCTTAAAGCTGTTTGGTTTTACGTTGAGAATGGAATACTTAAAGCTCCAACGGATAACAATGTTCGTCACAAAACGGTTTATTTTTACTATCCCCTTAATAAAGCCACGCCATTTATTAAACAGCCGGATCAAAAATTATTTCGTTTAAGAAGTACTAAAGAGTTAGGGATGAATACTTCAGTTACATACCCGACTCACGATCGTAAAATTGGCTGCATTCCTAAGCTCTAGTTATAGATGCGACTCGTGAATCGATGAACGAAGAAAAACCAACCAGTGAATCGAAAAGCAAGTCTTGAAGCTCACTTGTTACTATAACGAAGAAATCATTAACAACGGATGGCTTTTAGTCATTCCATTTATGGACAGACACCACATGACGTGTTTTGTTTAAGACAAATGAAAACATTTTTTAAACCTATACAGTTACCAGATGATCAAGATCCATTAGTCGCTTTTTTAACAAGTGAAGAGTGGCCTTTTCATGTTAATTTACGTTTAAGTACAGAAAAAGTTCTTTCCATGATAAATGATGGAATTTTTGATGGAAGTAATCATGAAAGTTTTTGGATTTTAGACGATGAAAGAAATAAGGTTGGTTTCATCCGACTTTTCGATCTTGATGATATCGAAGATGGATACCCTCTCTTTGATATACGAATTCGTGAACGATATCGAGGTTTTGGTATTGGAAAAAACTCAGTTCAATGGCTAACAAAGTATCTCTTCGTAAAACATCTTAACCTAGAAAGGATTGTTGGTACTACAAGAGTTGATAATTCCGCCATGAGGAAGATATTTAAATCTTGTGGATATGTGAAGGAAGGCCACTATCGGAA
The DNA here is from genome assembly GCA_044358855.1 of Bacteriovoracaceae bacterium. GTDB lineage: Bacteria > Bdellovibrionota > Bacteriovoracia > Bacteriovoracales > Bacteriovoracaceae > UBA6144. The sequence goes on from JBIKNE010000151.1 coordinate 1,813, forward strand.
AGATTGGTCATCCTCCAATGGGAGGAGCTTCGATACTGTGAAGTACGGTATTTTGCGTGAAGATTGGATGTCAGGAACAATTACGCCTGTTCCATGGAATGATGAACCATAAGTTACAATTAGTATGTCTCTAAACTTCTTTTGATAAGTTCCGATGTTCAAAAAATCTTTTAAGGGGCTATGAATCTTGGCAAAGTTTGATCAGCGAAGAGAAGTTCAATCAAAGAAATTATGCCAATTGTTGAGATAATATTCTTTGACATTCTTCCGCCCTTTCTAAAGCTAGGATTAGAGCAGCATTTCTTTCCATGACGGTGATACCAGTGGTTAATGACATATTGGTCCCAATCAACTCCGTTATTTTGGACATAATCCTAGTTAGTTTAAGCTGAAATTTTGTATTCATAATTCAGCCCTGATTTAAAGTTTTCAAAAAACATTTTCGGTGATTTGTACTTTATAGATCCATGCAGTCTTTTTTTATTATAGCAGTCGACAAATTCCCGCACTTGGCGATGAACTTTTTTTTAAGAAATAAAATATCTGACCTGTACAAACTCAATTTCAAATATTGAAAAGAATTATTCCACGAAAGCATTTTTATCAGGACATCGTATCGGAGTGAACTCATGACTGAGTTTCAGCGAGTCCACATACGCCTTGAACTGGTTAGAGTTCATCTGTGGGCCATTATCTGATCTGAGTATTAGTTTGGATTACTCTTCATCAGTTAAATGATTTAGTGGCCGCTTTAAGAGTTAATTTGAGATCAGATGCTTTACAGAAGTGACCCAGATGATATCACATTACCTTTTTTGTAAAAAAGTCTACGAATGCCAGAAAGTAGAAATGTCGATTTTCCCATGGATATAGCCGTACTTAATGTCAAATTGCCATAGCTAATTCGGCCCGGTGACAGTTTGATTGCTGGCCAATTTTTTAATCTGTTTTATTTATTTCTTACGCTTCAGTAAAAGTTGGTTTTCTCGGCAGAGGCGATAGATTTTTTTATGGTTTACTGTGATCTGGTAGTCAATTTCCAGATATTCGTGAAGAGCTCGGCATCCAATGCCATTTTGAAAGTTAATATCGCTGCGATAATCTTTTAGCTTTTGAATTATCCAGGAGTCAGGGGTGAGAGTGCCATCTTTGTTGATTGAATAACCTGGCGCTGGCCTTCCTGGCCTTGATTTAATTATTTCCGGTTTGTAATAAAATGTTAAACGTGAAAGGCCACAAAACTTTAGTACCTTTGCTTTTGAAGGTTGCTTGGTGATGTATTCATTAGCGACTTCTCTTCTTGAGTCCAAACTTGTACAGTTTTTTTTCTAGGTCTTTAAGGATGGAATTTTCAAGATCCCGATCTGCAAGCTGTTGTTTTAATCGTTTAATCTCTTGATGAAGGTCTTAGGCTGGTTTGTTTTTATTGAATTTCTTCGTCCACGTATGAATTGTGACATCAGAAATATTATAATTTTTTGCCGTGGCTGAAATATTTCCTGACGATATTTCTTCGGCAAAATCTTCAACTTCTCCTCGTCTGAGTACTTTGATTGTTTCATGGACACCCTTATTTTAATAATAAAAATTTCTAGTAAAGTGTCCAGAATATATAGGGGGCTAAGAAGAGATAAGCCAGACCCTCCAAAGGAAAATAAAATGCCCTTAGGTTCATTACACTGTGCCGGATTATAGAGGAAGACCTGAAGACTCTCTCCATTTGAAGTGCTAAAACGTTCAATAGCAATTTTCATAAAATCCTAGTTTGATAAATTTGAGCTATCCTATAAAGAAAATTGCAAATTCGGAAAAAAGTACCTAATCGGTTGAATTGATTTTTAAAGTTAAAATAGCATGATGAAAAATTTGTCTTTTTTAGTGGCAGTTTTTTTATTGAAAACAGCCTCTATTGAGCAGTGCGAAACATTTTCGCAAGCGCCGGACCTGATAGGAAGTCAGCAAACCTTGGTTTGTTCTGCGAACGTCAGCCGTAAGTTTGAAACTCGGTCTTTTTAAGAGCAGCAAGCTACGAATGCACCACTTGGCCATAATTCATTAGAGGGATACGTTATTCATGCAGTCTGATACTTTTCAACAAAAGATGGACGAGTTAGTCGGAGAACTCGAAAAAGGAAACGAAAGCGGCTGTGCCGAGCGCGCAGACAGATTAGTTAACGCCCTTCTTGCCGAAGAGCCCAGAGATGACGGCCAGCTTTTGTGGTCCTTTCTGTATCGGCATAAGGCTTATTTTGAGATGGACGAAAGACAAACTGACAAAATAGCACTTGGTTTTGTTCGCGTGGCCTTTGATGAAAAGTGGTTTAAGCACAGCCAAAATTGGCAATGGATTCTGTCGATATCGACGGAAATCGCCTTTCGAAATGCTGATGTCGAAATACTTGAAATACTGACGCCCCATCTTTTGGAGGGCGCTCAACTATTAGGGAATGAAAGCCAGGCCCTTACAAATCTTGCGATGTTTTATCGAGGTCTTTCGTTCGAAGACAAGGCGTTGCATTTTGAGAACATGCTCAATAACATTGATGAAGATGACGAGGAAGTCGATGAGGAAATTCTCGCAGCGGTTAGAGAAGTCTTAGACCTTCTAGTATCGATGGGACAAGATTTAGAAGCCGTTTTGCACGAAGGAGACACTGAATCTACGCTTGAATGCCTCGAGGTTTTAGTTGGATCTATAAATGATTCTTTGGAAAACAATGCGATTTCAAAGGACATGATACAGTACAACTTTTTGCAAAAAAAGATAACGCTTGTTTATGTCGACTGCTTATTGCGTAAAAGAGAAAAAGGAATTAAGTCTCTTGAGAGCCTTTTTCATGCGGCGACAAATGAATCTGAAGTTGAATCTTCAAAAAGTTTTTTGAAAGATCATTTGCTACAAAAAATTTTCTCGAAAAAGAACTCAGATCTGGAGGGCTTCGTAATAGAGGGCATTCGACAGTTTGGATCGCCAGGAATAGGACTCAGTCACGATGAGCTTCGGTTCAGTACCTATCGCGCAATTGTTTTGGGCCACAAAGATCGCGAGCTTATGCTCACCCACCTATCGAAAGTTCTTCTCAGGCTTCCTGAAGAACCGCGTGGCATCGAGGTACTTGCAACGAATTGGATCTTAGGGCTCTATGCTTTTCATCTTCGTAATGATCTAAGGCCGATCTCGTCAGAAGTCCTGCGTGATTATTCGCAGACGTTCGAAAAAACATGCAGACTTATCGGAGTTTCCAGTGAATCTCTTGTTACAACAAAGCCTCCTGAATGGCCCGACTGGAGCCTCGACTGGAAAAATTTGACGGAAGCACTTTCAGAAGTGTAAAACTTCAGGAGCTGAGCTTTAATGGAGAAAAAGTCTAAATGGCATTTGTTCTGGATTGTTGTGACCGTGAAGCCATCTCGTTTGTTGCAAGTCTGGACTGCGGTCGTGGTTAGCCGATGAGCCATCTCCTTGCACTGCTGATCCTTACGATCTTCGGGCTGCTGGTCCTTGTGCCACCCGTCGCTGTTTGGCGCACAATCTCGCGACCAAGTCGCGGGCTTGCGGTGCTCTTATCTTTGATCGGCCCGTTTCTCGCCACCTTTGTGCTCCTTGTGCTGGCGTGGCTTCCAGCTTACTCGGGTCAATGCGGAGGCTGGCTCGGCGAGACGACACCCTGTAAAGGCTTCGGCCAGTATCTCTTCGAGACCGTGTTCTGGGCCGTGACGAGCCTGTCCATGCCTGGACTCTTCGGGTTTCTGCTCGGTCTTGCGGTGTTCATCGTTGGACGATTCCGGCGGATGTCGCGAGGATCAGTTGAACCGAAAGAACATCAGTAAGCGCGGAGAATGGTTACAAATCGTAATCTGTCAAAACAAGTACCCCGAGCTTCGAGCGAATCGCACTGCTTCCAGGGGAGAGCGTCGATCTTGCCGGCACTGTTTTCATTTGTAATTAAATCTGAGAGTCATCCAACCAAGTCCCGGCTTTTAAAGCTGAGACTTTTGATTAATAAAAAAACTGAACCATCTA
>JBIKNE010000152.1:0-5796 GCA_044358855.1 Bacteriovoracaceae bacterium
GCAGTGGTCACGCCTAAGAAAAGGCACTGAAGTTCAAGTCATCCGTGGTGACGATTCAATGTTTGGCAAAAAAGTAGAAGTGAAAGTCGAAACGACTGAGAAGGCTCCCACTATCAAAAGTGAAGAGGATTTATTCAACGATTCTGTTTTGGATGAAAGTGGTGAGCTTGATGACAATACTAAACGTCATATTAAGCCCGACAATCTCATTTCAGTTGCGATGGGTTTTGTAGATGAGGCCGATCTCGAAGGGGGCGGCAAACGTGCAACTCAATTCTCAGGAGCTTGGGCTTATCAATTCTCGGATAATTGGTTTGGAGAATTTGTTTATGCTCAATCTACTTTTAGTGACTTCCCCTCTAAGGGTGTCGTGACCCAGGTGAATAACGTTGTTGGACGTATCAAGTTTAATTTCAAGGCCCCACTCTATTCTTTCATTATGCCTTATATTGGATTTCAACAACAAACGGCTGCTAGGGATTCAAAGATCGAAGGCAATCCAGCAGATGAACAACGAGAGCAAGATCGTGTTGATGAATTAAAAAAAATTGGACCAGTTTTTGGTGTCACCCTATTGCGACGTCTCGTTCCAGGTTGGTTTGTTAAGGCTGATCTCGGTTCTGAAATTCTCAATGTTGGGGTCGCCATTGAGTTTTAAACTTTTCATTCTTCTTTTTTTGCTAATTTCTTGTGGTGTGAAAGGACCGCCTAGGGTACCCAAGGGAGCAAGCATTCCTTCCATTGAGGAAGATCACCCCGACCTAAAGCTTAAACCTGGTACGATGTATCCTGTTAAAGCACCATAGATTATGGCACTCATTATCGCCACGGGATCAAATCTCGGCGACCGCTTAAAGAACCTTACCAGTGCCCGCAAAGCTCTTGAAAAGAATTGGAAACTCATTGCAGCTAGTCGCATCTACACCTCCGCGGCGGTGGACTATGTTGGTCAACCAGAGTTTGCTAATCAGGTTCTTCAGTTCGCGCTTCCATGGCAAACTCCGAACGATGTCATGCAAAAACTTTTAGAAATTGAGCTGACTCACGGACGCGAAAGAGACATTCTTCGTGGGCCCCGTACACTCGATCTCGACATCATTTTCTGGGGACTTGAAGTGATACGCACTCCGTCACTCGTCACTCCGCATGAACGTTGGAGAGAAAGAAGTTTTGTTGTTCGTCCATTATCTGAATTACCTTTCTTCCACGCTATCGAAAAATGCTTTACAATCCCTAAGGCATTCGCAACCGAAGCATTCCCCCTCTGAAAGGATTCAGTATGGACTTCGCTCTTAGTCAGGAACAAAAAGACATTCAAGAACTCGCACTTAAGTTTGCGCGTAATGAAATGATTCCTCATGCACAAGAGATGGATGACAAAGGAATCTTCCCCCACGATATTTTCAAGAAAGCTTGGGAACTTGGACTCACCAATACCTGTATCCCAGCTGAATATGGCGGCACAGGTTTTAGTTCACTTGATGGTGTAATTATTTCTGAAGCTCTCGCCTACGGCTGTATGGGTATGAACACATCCTTTATGGCCAACGATCTAGCACTTCTTCCAATCGTAATTGGGGGAACAGATGAACAAAAAAAGAAATTCCTCACACCCTTCACTACTGATTTTCGAATTGCATCTTTCTGTTTAACAGAACCAGGAAATGGATCCGATGCAGGCGGATTAAAAACTAGCCTTAAAGATGGTGGCGATCATTGGATTTTGAATGGTGAAAAAATGTGGATCACCAATGCAGGCCATGCCCACCTCTTTGTTGTCTATGCGACCATTGATCCTGCACTGAAACACAAAGGAATTTGTGCCATTGTAGTCGATCCCAAAACTGCCGGTATCGAGCTTGGAAAAAAAGAAGACAAGATGGGGCATCGCTCCTCAGATACACGTGGAGTTCGCTTCAATAACGTGAAAGTACCCAAGGAAAATATGCTTGGTGGCGTTGGTGAAGGTTGGGCCATCGCCATGAAGACGCTTGATCATTCTCGCCCCTTGGTCGCTTCATCTGCATTAGGTGGCTCTTGGAGAGCACTCGACTTAAGTGTGATTTACTCCAAAGAAAGAATTCAATTCGGTGTACCCATTGCCAAGCATCAAGCTGTGCAATTTATGATTGCTGAAATGGCGATGAAAGTAGAAGCTTCGCGTCTACTAGTCTACAAGGCCGCATGGATGTGTGATCAACATCAAAAAAATACTGAAGTAGCCTCTTACGCAAAAGCATTTGCGGCCGACTCTTGTATGCAAATTACTACCGACGCGGTACAAATTTATGGCGGCTACGGCTATAGCAAAGAATACCCTGTTGAAAAACTCATGCGCGACGCTAAGCTCATTCAGATCTACGAGGGCACCTCTCAGATCCAGCGACTCGTTATCGCTCGTGAAGTTCTAAGATAAAAATTTTCGTCCAAAGGAGCGACCATGAATATTTTTGTATGCGTAAAGCAAGTCCCAGATACGGAGACTAAAGTTGTCCCGAATGCTGATGGTTCATTTATTGAAACATCATCAATCAAATGGATTATGAATCCTTATGATGAATTTGCTGTTGAGCAGGCCCTCTTAATTAAGCAGGCAAATGCTGCTGCTAATGTGACTGTGATTCGTGTCGGTTCTGTTAAAGACACTGAAGCACTTCGTACCGCCATGGCGATGGGTGCTGACGACGGTATCCTGGTTGAGGCTGGCGATAATCTCGATTCATTCAGTATTGCTAAAGCACTCAAAGGTGCGATTGATAAATCTGGTAAAAAAGCCGATCTCTTTCTTGCTGGCAAACAGGCGATTGATGACGATTGCCTACAAGTTCCACAAATTCTTGCACAAATGCTCGACATGCCTTCGGTTGCGGTTGTTGTTGGATTTGAGTTGAATGGAACGACTATCAAGGCAAAGCGCGAGATCGAAGGCGGCGCCCTGGAAGTTTACGAAATCAACGGACCTTGCATGATCGCTTGCAACAAGGGCCTCAATACTCCTCGCTATGCCTCTTTACCTGGAATCATGAAAGCGAAGAAGAAGCCAATGGCACAACACTCGTTGGCAGACGTTGGTGTAAGCGATGCTGATCGCCGTGTGAAATATTCTGGCTTCCGTCTTCCCCCTGAGAAACCAGCAGGTAAGAAGTTTGATGCTACTGATGCGGCTAAGCAGAAAGAAGTTGTCGCTCAAGTTGTCGGCTTGCTACGTACTGAAGCAAAAATTATCTAATTAAGAAGGAAGACATATATGGCAAACGTACTTGTATTCACTGAAACAAATGACGGCAAAGTAAAGCCTGTCACGCTTGAAATTCTTGGCAAACTTACAGGCCAAGCTGCTGATGTTGCGGTCATCGGTGATCTCGCTGCAGATCAAGTGGCACTTCTTGCAAAATATGGTGCTGCTAATGTTCATAAACTTAAGGGATCAAATCTCGATAAGTATTCTCCTGAAGGATATAGCAACGCCCTTTCAAATTTCATTAAGTCTAAAAGTTATGACTATGTGATGGCGGGAGCGACCTCAACAGGTAAAGATCTTTTCCCACGCCTTGCTTCTGTTTTCGGAGCTGGGTGTGCCTCTGATTGTACAAACTTTGTATTTGAAGGCGGAGCATTTGCAGGAACTCGCCCGCTTTTTGCTGGTAAGTGTTTAGCAAAAGTAGAACTCACTGGCCCCAAACCTCACTTTGTAACTGTTCGTCCAAATGCTCTTGGTATGCCACAAGCTCCAACAGCTGGCGCCGGAACTGCAGCAGATGTTGCAGCAGATGCTGGTCAAATTCGTGCAGCGATCAAAGAAATCATTAAAGCAGCTTCAACTAAAGTCGATTTGACTGAAGCAAACATCATCGTCTCTGGTGGTCGCGCCATGAAGAATGCTGAAAACTTTAAAATCTTGAATGACATGGCCGATGTACTTGGCGCTACTGTTGGCGCTAGCCGTGCTGCAGTCGATTCAGGCTTTGCCCCTCATGCTATGCAGGTTGGTCAAACAGGGAAAACCGTTTCCCCATCTCTCTACATTGCTTGCGGAATTTCTGGAGCTATTCAGCACTTGGCAGGTATGCGTACTTCAAAAGTGATTGTTGCCATCAACACAGATCCGGATGCACCAATTTTCACGAAGGCTGATTACGGTATTGTCGGCGACTTGTTCCAAGTTGTTCCTGTGTTAACTGAAGAGTTCAAAAAGTTACTTGGTAAATAGTCTCATTGGTGAGGAGTGATTATATCGCTCCTCACATTCACAACTGTTAAACCCACCCAATACCCGACTTAATTGCTTCTTAAAGACAGAAGATGTGAGTCTCGCACTTTTTTCCAGATTGAAATGTTTTAGATAGGCTTTCAAAAGTCTTAAAAGTTTCCATGGAGGAAAAATATGAAAATGTCATTCGTGACTATCGCCCTTTTGGCGTTGTCTGTTCAGGCTTTCGCCGGAACATCGTTCTTCGCACCACTTAATGTTAAAAGTTTGCACGACCAAGAAGTGGCTCGTGAAGTTAAAGGTGAGGCACCTCGCTTCGCAGTTCCCCACAATATCCAAGTTAATGCGCTAGCAGACAAAGCTTGGACAGAAGTTGATGGCCAAATGGTTTGGCAACACCGTGTAACAGCTCCAAACGCTGTTTCATTGAACTTCGGTTTCACTAAGTTTCACCTTTCTCCTAATGCACGCTTAGAAGTTCGTTCGGCTGATTTTAAGCACATTGTTCGTCCATTCACTGCTGAAGATAACAATGAAGCACGTGAACTCTGGACTCCAGTGGTAATGAGCGATGATGTGGTCATCGAACTCACTGTCCCTGCTACAGAAGCTTCTCAAGTTGAAATTGAGCTTGGTGTTGTTGGTCAAGGTTTCCGTACTTTCACTCAGAAAACAGCTAAGGCCGGTTCTTGTAACGTCGACGTCGCTTGTTCTGAAGGCGACGAGTGGCGCGATGAGATCAATTCAGTTGCCGTGATCTCAACTGGTGGCTCAACTTTCTGTACTGGCTTCATGGTGAATAATACTGCCGAAGACCGTACTCCATTCTTCATGACGGCTAACCACTGCCGCATCAGTGCTTCAAACGCACCTTCACTTGTTACCTATTGGAACTACCAAACTTCTCAGTGTGGCGGTTCACGTAATGGTCAATTGAATCAGTTCAACACTGGCTCACAATTCTTAGCAGCATCTGCTCGCTCAGACTTCGCGCTCGTTAAACTTAACAAACAACCAGAAGCTGCATGGGGTGTAACTTATGCGGGTTGGGATCGTTCAGGTGTTGACGCAACTTCAGCTGTTGGTATTCACCACCCTGCCACTGACGAGAAGAGCATTTCATTTGAAAATGATCCAACGACGACTACTCTTTATTTGAAAGAAGAAATTGTTCCTAACGCAACTCACGTTCGCGTAACAAACTGGGACAAAGGTACTACTGAGCCAGGTTCATCTGGTTCACCACTCTTCAACCAAGATCATCGCGTAATTGGTCAGCTTCATGGTGGATACGCTTCATGCTCAAGCAAGACATCTGACTGGTACGGCCGCTTCCACGTAAGCTGGGAAGGAGAAGGTCGTGCCAACAACCGTCTAAAAGATCACTTGGATTCGACAAACCGCGGCTCATTGGTAACTGATACACTTCGCTAAAGAAATACGTTCCCCTCTTGATGCTGGCTACGCCGGCAACTTGAGGGGACTTTTTTATTTCTATTGTCATCTCGGATCGGGACAATAAAATTGAATCAATCTTTTTGTGTAAAGCCCTGGATAAGCTTAGCTATTAGAACATATGGTGGATT
>JBIKNE010000153.1:0-5794 GCA_044358855.1 Bacteriovoracaceae bacterium
ACTTCCATCTTAAAGGTCGACTACACCGAAGTTCGCTTGCCTTGGACAATTCTCTTTTCCAGAAATCCAGTCAGGGTCAATGTTAACTTTAACGATGTTGTGATCGCCGATTGGAGTCGTATTCTAACTGAAATCGAACTTTTCTTGGATAAGCGTAAGACGGATCGTGTGCAAGAAATTTCAGTATCACCTCAGTTAGTTGCTTCAAGCGTAAATTTGCGACTCAATAATGTGCAGGGAATGTGGAAAGACTCCAATATTATTCTCAAAAAATTATACCTGCTCAATATGGATCCTAAAAAACCGACAGCGTTTGAAGTCGTTTTCCCCTGGGAAACTGATTGGAAAGGTGCGAGCTTGTCGGGTGAAACAAAAATCTTAGGAGAATATCGTTTCTCAAGTCAAAAGATCGATCTTCATTACTACCTAAAGTCGCGTCTGCAAACTCAGCGTGATGCTCGTATTCGAGCGAGTGAAGTTTCGGTTGAAGGAAAAGGATTTTATCATCCAAGAATGGGTCTCTTTACAACCTTATCTGCCAAAGATGATTGGGTTGCCTTTGTTGGTGATGCTGAATGGACGACGACTCAATTCAAACTGAATGTGCCAAAATTTGCCCTTTCAAAAGACTTTGTAATAGAGCTTTTACCCTTAACAGGACTTCATGGAGCAACAACGCCCTATCAGACAACAGCTCTTCTGGGTGAGCTTAGATGGTTACACTCTGACACGGAGAAAGATTTCAAGCTTAGTGTAAGATCAAAATCTTCAGCCAAGTGGACTCAGCCAACTAAACCTGACAGAAGTTTCAGCTTGAGTGCTGACATTAGTTCAAGCAAGCCTAGCAATATTGAATTTAAACTTGGTGATGAGAGCTTATTCAATTACCAGCACAACAAAAAAGAGAGTTCTCTCAGTTGGTCAGAGGAATTGTTTGCTCCGATTGAAAATAAGGCTTGGTATCAACCTCATAATGAGATTTGGGATATGGCCTGGTTTTTACCATGGGATAAGTTAGTTATCAGCAGCGGCGATAAGCCAGCTTATCAACTTGCGCGCGGAAAGAATGATATGCGGGCGTCATCTTTTGAAGCTAACGAAGCTTGGCCACCCCTAGATGTGACTCACCAATATTCTGGCCAGACTCCTATTGGCTGGGAATTTGTATTCGATAAAAAGTCACTCGAAGAGGTTTTACTGGGAATGGGATTGGAGTCTTTTCTAGTTCCAGGACATCTATATACCGGTGCGATTCAAGTCGTCAGTGGTTCAGAAACAAAATTTAAACTTGCCTGGAAGGGTGGTGGAATTGCCCTTGTGTCACGTTCGAGTTGTAAAACGACTTTAAGTGAAAAGGCGGAAACAGCACAACTGTTAAACAAGGCGATGGCCCATCAAGCTGAACTTAGCTTAAAAAATGGTGAGTTTAACATTGTAAATTGGCAGGCCAAAGATGCCTCTGAGACATGGACAATCAAGGGCGTGTGGTCAAATTCCCCAGTTAAATGTCTTTTAAACTTTAACCATAAGATTGGGAAAGCAAAGCCGAGCCAATTCTCGATAGATTTAAATCAAGGAACCCCATGAGTGTTGCTGCACCTATTGTTTGGAAGAATCAGAAGCTAGAACTACTCGACCAGCGATTACTGCCTCAGCAAGAAGTGATGGTTGTATGTGAGACTCTTGAGGGCGCGCACGATGCTATTAGAGATATGATCGTTCGCGGTGCACCCTGTATCGGTTTTACCGCTCTTTATGGTTTGTCTCTTTGGTTAAAGGCCCAGTCAAAGTTTTCAATAGAAGATTTAAAAAAAGCAGCAACCTTCCTCAAAGGGGCCAGGCCTACGGCAGTCAATTTGATGTACGAAGTTGATCGCGTTGTGAAATTAGTTGAAAAAAAATTCACATCAGCCGACGACATTAAAAAAGTTTTCGAATTCGTATTGGCCGATGCACATCTTCAGATGGAGCTGTCTCAGTCTAAAAATACTAAGATGGCAGAATTAGCCCTCAAGGATCTCACAGAGCTGTATGGAGATAGGCCCCTTACGCTGATGACTCATTGTAATACAGGCTTTCTGGCATGCGGTACGCTCGGAACAGCGTTAGGCGTGATCTCATACGCGCATAGTAAAAAACGCGTACAGATGGTTTATGCTGATGAAACTCGCCCATATATGCAAGGTTCGCGATTGACTGCTTATGAGCTGGGCAAAGAAGGTATTCCTTATCAATTAGTTGTTGAGGGGGCTGCGAGCTATCTTTTTTCTCATCACAAAGTGGATGCTATATTTGTCGGTGCTGATCGCATTGCAGCTAACGGCGATACCGCCAATAAAGTGGGAACATCAACGTTAGCGATTGTCGCTCATCACTACAAAGTTCCATTTTATGTTGTCGCTCCATTGAGCTCTTTTGATTTCAGTACTCCTAGTGGGAAAGAAATTGAAATTGAGCTCAGGCATGAGAGTGAGATTTTATCATATCAAGGAAAGTCTGTGGCACCGGCCGGGGCACGTGCTTTAAATCCAAGCTTTGATGTAACAGATTCGCGTTTTATTTCCGGAATCATTTGTGAAAATGGTTTAGTAAAAAATCCAAATCTTGAGTCGATGAAAGTTTTGCAAAGGGGTTCGCATTGAAAAATGTTCGCGCCAGCATCGACATCGGTTCGAATTCAGTTCTATTGCTTCTGGCGGAAGTCTCACCTTTTAAAGAGATTGCGAAACTCTCAGAAGTGACAGGTCTTGGAAGAGGACTAGATAAAAGTGGTATTTTTGCTGAAGAATCAATTCAAGAAACCTATCTTGCCCTTAAGCACTATGCAGAAGTATGCGAGAAGGCCGGAGTTACATCACAAGAGATTATTGCGACTGCGACCGAGGCTTCACGTGTAGCAAAGAATGCACCGGGTTTTTATCAAAAAATCCGTGAAGAATTGGGGATAAATGTTCAAATTATAACGGGCAAGGGTGAGGCTGCCTTAACCACCAAAGGTATTCTCTTTAATACGACTTTTGCCACTGAAGAAGTTGTCGTGATGGATATCGGAGGAGCTTCTACTGAACTAATTCGTGTGAATACCAAAACATTCGAAATTCAAAAATCCGTAAGCTTGCGAGTTGGCTCTGTCCGTGCGACTGATTGGCTCAAAGAAGATATTTTTCAGAATGCATTGAGCAAAGTATTTCAAGACAACTCAGTCGAACTTGATAATTATCGCACGCCAGTACTACACTGTGTTGCGGGTACCTTAACCTCAATTGGGAACATGCATTTGGGTAATAAGGATTTTGTCGAAGACGAAGTCCATGGTCTCATCCTTAAAAAAGAACATATCGAAGCTTTATTTAGAAGATGCTCCCAGTGGTCACCTGAAGATTTCTTGAAGGAATTTCCCTTTCTCGGTAAGCGTTCCGCTGCCATGAGGGGAGGTCTGATACTTACGAATCATTTATTGCAGAGACTGAATGTCAGGGAAGTCGTAATCTCAACCTACGGTTTGCGTTTTGGAACCTTTTTAGATGGGGGAGTAGCAAATGAATATCTCGCTAAATGAGAACCTCAAAGTTATTGGTAAAGACCAAATTCTTTTCAAAGAAGGTAACGAGGCTACTCATTTCTATTTGGTCAAAAGCGGAGCCATTCTTTGTTTAAAGAACTCTAAGGATCGCCTTGTTCCAGTCTTCAATGCTGGCCCACAGAAAATTCTGGGTGAAGAAGCCGCTTTAACAGGTATGGCCCATGCGTACTCTGCAATCGCTGTTGAAGAAGCTGAAGTCGTAGAGATTGAGGCGAATGTCGCGAAGAAACTTATTGAGAGTGGTCCTCAATGGATGGGTAATCTTTTGAGAACACTCGGTGAAAGAGCGACTGATACTGCATCAGCTATCGCGGAACATCGAATCTTTAGTGATGAGTTATCTTCTGGAGCTAATTTAGCCCCAGAAGAAGAAAATCGAATAAAAAAAATGTTGGATCAGTAGAAACGAACGACCTGACGACGACTTAATTCAATAGCAGCATCAAGAATTTTATCTTGAGCGCGCTGGCACTCACGACGGTTAGCCGACAGATCTTTTGTCATAACCTCGTAAGCCTTCAACGCATTCTCACGGCCAATAAGTCCTAAGGCACGTTTTTGATTTTTAATCGAAGTCAGACTTAAGGCCAAACCCAAAACCACTGGTTTTGTCGCCATAAGAATTTTACTGAGATTCTCGTCATCGAGCGCCCAGAGATTATCATAAGAAAAACATTGTTCTGAGAGCTCTTTAGCAAGCGTCGGGTTTCTGCCCTTCAAATTGCGAAGTAACTTAGTTTTATCACCTGGCTCCATATGACGAAGAAGATCCACCACTTGTTGGCGGCCATTAATATAGATTCCAGTTTTTTCGTTAGCAGTGTTTTGTGACATCCTGTCGCTCCTTCAATGCCCTAAGCTTCTTGCTTGGCTTTTTGTTCTTCGAATCGATTCTTGGCACGTTCCATGTATTCTTGATGACTCTCGAGTGTGCGATTAACTTCTTTTTCCTGACTCTGTTTTAATTCGGCCAAACGTGATTCTTGTGCGAGCTTAAGCTCTTGAAGTGTTTTGTCATAGGTCATGCTTTCTTCTTCTAGTCTACGAGCATGACTCGAGCGAATTTTAGAAAGATGTTGGTTGTACTTTGATTGATCTTGATTCAATTGGACTTCGTAGTCCTTTTGAAGACGAACAACCTCTTTCTCGTTTTCTTCTTTTACTTTGTTGACCGTTTTCTGCAGCTGCTCTTCAAGGCGGCGCAGCTCAACGGCTTGACGACGGTTAAGTGCTTCTTTTGCATTGTTGTGCTTAGGGATCGACATTTCTGACATAATTAACCCTCTTTGATCCACGTCATGCCAATTAAGGCATCTTGTATTATGATAAGGAACGTTGATCGTTGTGCTCAAGGGAGGCAAAATGGGCCATTTACCCATTTCCGTCTATTTAGCGGGAGGCAAACGCACTCCCTTTGGAAAATTTGGTGGAACTCTGGCCACGCTCTCTCCATTGGAGCTCTGTCAGCGTGCCAGTGAAGCTCTTTTACATGAGCTTAAACTGAGTTCCGATCAAATTGATCAGGTAATCGTCGCTAATGTTGTCCCTCCGACGCCAGATACTCTTTATTGTGCGCGCCACTTGGCCCTACGACTCAAAATGCCCCAAACCACTCCCGGCCTGATGGTCAACCGCCTTTGCGGTAGTGGCTTTGAAGCCATTATTCAGGCTCAGCATCTTATTGAAAGAGGCGATGCCGAAGCCATTCTGGTGGCCGGAGTAGAGAATATGTCGATGATTCCTCATCTTTTATATGGCGCCCGCTTTGGAACAAAATATGGCTCTCCACCTATGGCGGATTTCTTATTAGATACTCTTACTGATAAAGAAGCCTGTATTCCAATGGGTGAGACGGCCGAACGTTTGGCCGATGAGTATAAAATTTCCAGGGCAGAATCTGATAGCTTTTCATTACAATCCCATCAGAAAGCAGCGCGAGCACGCGCAGAAGGAAAGTTTCAAGGTGAGATCGTTGCGATTAACAGCGGCAAAATTAATCTTGAGCTTGATGAACACGTTAGACCCGATGCCACGATTGAGGAGTTAGCAAAATTACGACCATCTTTTAGAAAAGACGGCGTCGTAACTCCAGGCTCAGCTTCTGGAATTGTCGATGGAGCTGCGGTAGTTCTCGTTGCTTCTGAAGCTTTTGTGAAAAAAAATAATCTTCCAAAACTTGCGAAGCTTGGCGAAAGTGCTGTTATAGGTGTC
>JBIKNE010000154.1:0-5754 GCA_044358855.1 Bacteriovoracaceae bacterium
TTGCTTTAACTGCTCAAGCTGCATGCGCACTTTCATATCTTGCATCAACCGGGCGATGACTTTGTCATTCAACGGCTCGAGTTTATAAAGTTCGAGGGCCTCAGCTGCTACGTTCTTAACTTCATGACCAAACTTTTCCGAAAAAACTTCATCGGATAAGATGGACACATACTCTTGCTCGTCGATTTCCAAATAAATTTTACCGAGCCAAAGAATTAATTCTTTTACCTCAGGATGAGACGTATAAGCAAGAATTTCATGGAGTTGCGGTAGAGCGAGACACTCTGGGTGAGTCATCAAAGTTTTTAACAACAACTTTTCACTAGCTAGCATCGGCGCAGTTTCGGTTTGCGCCAGAGGTGCCACACTGGCGATGACTTGGATCTCAGTGGACTCACTCGCGTCATCTGCTTTATTTTCAGTCGCTTGAGGAGCAGGACGGACGTCACGCTTGGGATATTCCTGCGCTTTGAGTGTTTGTTTATACTGCTCGATCAGACTTGAGTCGTCGGTTCTGAGCTGAAGAGCTTTGGCGGTAGCGATAACGCGCTCTGTCGCTTCAAGATGATCCTTGAGGGGAGAAAGGGCCTCAAAAACCTCTTTCATGACCTGTAATTTACGATCAATGGTCTCCGGGATCGGCACCGGAAGCATTTTCTCTAAGAGCACATCGATAAAGCGCGGAGCTTTTTCTATCCGCTCCAATAGGCCCAGTCGACCTAATCCGGGCTGACGAAGAAACTCATCAGGATCTTTCGCTGGTTCAAAAGAAACATAACGAGGCAAAACCCCTTGGGCCATGAAGGCCGCATTGATACTCGTCATGGCCTTCATGCCGGCGGTATCAGAATCCATCGCCAAGATAATATTCTTGGTCATGTTAGCGAGTAGTTTCTGGGATGATTCACTCAATGCAATTCCCATGGTGCCAACAGTATTTTTAAAGCCATACTGATGCATCATCACCACATCCATATTGCCTTCAACTAGAATCGCCATATCGCTTTGGCGAATAGCATTTTTGGCGAGAAAATATCCAAACAGGATGCTCGCCTTGTGGAAAACAAATGAATCGCTGGAGTTTAAAAATTTAGGATTTTGATCCGGCAGCACCGATCGGCAACTAAAGCCGCGCACCTGTCCAGAGTGATCGTGAATAGGAAACACTACACGATCACGATAGAAATCATAGGGACGGCCGTGATTTTCAGAGACCTTGACGAGATTTAATTCGCGCGCCATTTGTTTGGCTTCGTCTTGTTGTGCTTCGGGAATTTTATCAAACTGCAACATCAGCTGATTATTTCCTGGAGCGTAGCCGATCTGAAATTCAGTAATCGATTCAGTCGAGAGCCCACGCTTTTCGACAAATTTTTGAAAGTGCATAGGATTTTGTGCCGCTACATGGGTGTAGAGACGATTAGCAAAATTCAACACACGAAAGGCGAGTTCTAAGCGCGGATTCTTTTTTCTTTCTCGATTCAGTTCGTCTTCGGGAAGGCCCAAGATCTTAGCGCATTCACGCATCGATTCGATGAAATCTAATTTGCGATAAAGTTTTACAAACTCAAGATGATCGCCACCAGTGTTACAGGCCCAGCAACGGAAAAGGCCGAGCTTATCATTCACTGTCATGGAAGGTTTTGAGTCGGCATGAAACGGACAAAGGCCCACGAGTCCACTGCCGCTTCGTTTAAGCGGAATGAAGTGTCCCACGATCATCGAGATCGGTGACTGCTTGATGAGATCACGCAGTTGGCCTGACATGAATTCCTTATTTCTTTTTGAGCTCTAGCGCCTTGATCAATGTACCTTGAGAGAGAAAGATTTTCTCGAATTTGGTGGTGTAGGCGGCCAAAAAATGCTCTGGGTGCTCGCGTCGTAGATCTAGTGATTTCAATACTATTTCGAAGCGCGTCTCATTTTTTAGTTCATTCAGCATCCATTCGAAGTAGCCGTCGTGGTCAGTTTTGACCCACAAGGTACCATTTGGCTTCAAGACTTTATGAGCAGCATCAAGGAAAGGTTTTTGGAATAAACGCTTCTTGAAGTGACGCGTTTTGGGCCATGGATCGGGAAAGAAGTAAAAAATATTACTGACTTCAGCCTCACCGAAAATAAATTCGAGGCGCTCACCGCGGCCGCGTAGGTAGCGGAAGTTTTTATTGGTGATCTTGTCGAGCTTCTTGGCGAGATGAAAACTGCGTTTGAAACGGTGATCAAGTCCGACAAAATTCTCCGTCGGATTGTTGCCACACCACTCGAGCATAAACTCGCCGTAGCCGGTGCCAATTTCAACATTGAGAGCTTGCTCGTTACCAAAAACGTCTTTCCATTTTCCGCGATGAATTTCTGCTTCTTCATCACGCATCACGAAGGCTTCAAACGCCTTGAGCTTGTCGTGATACGGATTATCTTTCGCGTACTTATTAAAGTCTTCGCGGTAGATATGGTTTTGCGACATAGAAGAGTTTTGTGTCATAAGGGAGCGGTTTTAGCAGAGACGGGCGGGGATGCCAAGGAAGAGAAACAAAAAGAGGGCCCCTTTCGAGGCCCTCAGTTTATTTACGATTAACCAATCAACTTCAAGGCTTGTTGGCCGTTCATATTCGCCTGAGCGAGAACTGAAGTACCAGCGGCTTGCAAGATATTATTAGTTGCTTGCTTCGCCGTCTGTTCAGCGTAGTCAACGTCACGAATACGTGAGTTAGCTGCGCTCAAGTTTTCTTGTGTCACCTGCAAGTTATTGCTGGTTGATACAAGGCGGTTTTGCAAAGCTCCCAAGAAAGCTCGCTGACCTGACACTTTCTCAATCGCTGCATCTACGCTAGCCAGACTTGATTGTGCACTATCTTTTGTGCCCACATTCAAACCTTCGACACCTAGATCACCGATCGTGGCATTAACTTTGCCAGCTTCGTATGAGATCACTGAATTTTCATCACCTTTTGAGCCGATTTGAAAATCAAGTTTATCACCTTCACCGTTCAAGAGCTTTATGCCGTTGAACTCAGTCACTTTAGAGATACGGTCCATTTCCTGTACCAGGTTTTGGTACTCCATATTCGTAAAGCCGCGCTCTACATCGCTCACTGTGTCTGACGCTGATTGGATGGCCAATTCACGGAGACGAGTCAGGATGTTTTGCGTTTCGTTCAAACCACCTTCTGCTACTTGCACCATACTAATACCGTCGTTGGCGTTACGATCTGCTTGTTTAATCGAGCGGATCTCGGCCTTCAACTTCTCACTAATCGCCATACCTGCTGCATCGTCGGCTGACTTAGTAATTCGGTTACCCGAGCTCAATTTAGCAAATGATGCCTCTTGAGCTTTACTTGTCTGACCAAGGCTGCGTTGTGCTGACAATGACGGAACGTTCGTATTAATTCTAAAACCCATAAACCTATCCTCCAGTTAAAAACATCCAAAACCTCCTTGATGGTCGCGAGTGTTCAGTTCGCGTGGGCTCCATGCCCTACTTTATTAATTGACCACTTCACCATGAAGTAGCCGTTGTTGACCTAGCGTTTCGGTATGTCTTTGGAGAACCTTAGGAAAAATTTACCTAAACCTGATAAGAATTCTTGATAAATTTCGAAGTGATTTTGTCGGGTATTTGCAAGTATTGAGAAGGAGAGGAAAATCCTCTCCTTATTTTTGAAATCTTAAAAACTATTTTTAAAAAAATTATTTGTACTGGTTAACCGTGGTGATGACGTAATCGATTTCCGCCTGGGTCATATAAGCAAAGCAAGGCAGATTGATGACGGATTTTGCAATCCAATCAGCATGGCCATGAGAAATTTTTCCACCTAAGAAATCTTTCGCTCCTGGTTGCTCACTCATCGCACCTGGATAAACTGTGCCGTAACCAATGTCATGCTTCTTTAAATACTCAATGAAAGGAGCGCGCGATTCAGGTGTCATCAATGCTACTGAGAGATAGCCGTTCTCCCAAACACTGGCTGCTGGGGCGATGAATTTCAGAAGAGGATTTTTAATTTTTTCACGATATTGCTGACACACTATTCGACGACTTTCTAGACGAGCATCAAGATGTTTCAGCGCTTCCACCATGAAGCTCGCTTCGTAAGCACCGAGACGTGAGTTCCAACCGATTAGGCCATGTTCATAGTGGCCGGTGCGTCCATGATTCAAAAGAATCTGTGTGGTTTTGGCGATTTTTTCGTCAGTCGTGAAGACACCGCCGGCATCACCACTGGCTCCCAAAACCTTCGCAGGATAGAAACTCGTGGTGGCAACGTGAGCGTTAGTAAGAAGACTCTCGCCGTTAATTTTAGTTCCGATCGCTTGTGCGCAGTCTTCAATCAAAAGAACATTCTGCTCTTTGCAATATTTACGAATTTCAAGGGTTTCAGGGCAGGCCCAACCGTAGAGATGAACCATTAAGAGAGCTTTCGGTTTGAATTTCTCAACACCTTCTTTAACAGAAGCTAAAGTGACGTGGAGTGTTTCACGCGAAACATCGATGGTGTAGGGGATAGCACCTACGTTGACGACTGATTCAAAGGTTGCCCAAAAAGTCATATCGGGAAGAATCACTTTATCATTTTTATTCACACCCGCGGCGCGAAGAGCGAGTTGAATGGCATCTGTTCCGTTAGCACATCCGAGCGCGAATTGAGTGTGGGTGTATTTTTTGAGGGCAGCTTCAAACTCACCGACAACTGGACCACCAACAAAGTGGCCATTTTTGATCAGGGCGGTGGTTTTTTCGGTGACTGTTTCGAAGAAGTTTTTTTCAAAACGAAGAATGTCGATAAATGGGACTTTCATAGTTTTCCTCTCTTGGATGGGGCCAGTTTACTCCCAAAACCGAAAGATGGAAAAATAAAATTAACTAAGGCTTTTTGGTCTTGTTAGACTTTTGCGCCAGCCATAGCTCAATGATTTGAGCTGCTTTACGCGCCATGCGAGGGTCTGATTCAAGAAGGCCGGTGATTTTATTCTTTAAATCCACCACGGCCTTCTTTTCAGGAGAAGGTGAGTCCGCATAAAGCTTTTGATAGCTTGTTACGGGTTTCTTGAGAGCACCCACGTCTTAGACAGCTTCGGCGACACGTCCACGCTGTTTATTGCCAGCGACGCGCTCCATATGCTCTTCGATAATTTGATAGAGCTCAAGCTTTGTTGTTTTTGGGTCCATACCCTCTGGCATAACTGAATAGATCATCTCGCCATTTGATTCAGCGAAAATGAACCAAGTGTTACCGATGCGCTGGAACAACACATCTTTGTGAACTGAGTGAGTATTTTTCTTATTTGATTTTGTGCTCATGTTTCTCCTCCTGAGAAAGCGTGGCGGACGTCCTGTCCGTCTTGCATCAAGCTTTTCGTCTCTGTGCGTCCAAACTTTAGACATTTTTTTCAGTAACTGAAAAAAAATTTCGCACAATATCGGAGGATTTTAGTAGGACGAATGAAGACCTACTGTTCCAGCGAAGGTAAAAGCGATACTGCTTCTAAAGCTATCACCCTTGCCTTCACCCCACCATTGCGAGCGATTGGTGGCAGTTTTGGCCTGTAAATCCATGGGAGATTCGATCTCACCCCAAAGGCCTAGAGTGAAGTCGAGGTTCTGAAAGAACTTAATACGCATCCATTGGCCCTCAAGTCTGGCGGCGCTATTCCAGCCGCTATACTGTCTGATTTCTTCGTCACGACTTGAGCGATCAGTTTGACGAATGCTTACCTGATTTAAAGGGTAGGCCAATAGAATACCTTTGATGG
>JBIKNE010000155.1:0-5753 GCA_044358855.1 Bacteriovoracaceae bacterium
ATCAGCGGTAAAACGCTCAATCGCTAGGGCCAAATCACCTGCTTCAGCACGTTCAGTTTCCGCCAGCTTTTTTCCATCAGCGATACTGATGTAGTGCCAAGGATTAGCGTGTCGCCAGTTGGGATCAGATTTAATCCAGTCCGCCCAATTAGCGACATCGGCGAGGGTCTCTTTGCCCAAAAGGTCGGCGACTTTTGTTTTGGTAGCTGCAGTGAGGCGCTGATCAGCCAGATGGCCCACGACTCGATGACCGATGGTGCCCCAAGACCAAGCATTCAAAGACAAGCTCAACACAAATGTCGCGAGAACGAACTTCATAAAATCTCCTGATTGAGGAGAATCTTAGCGTGCTTTAAAAGAGGAGGGCCAGTAGAAGCTAGCTGACTTTTTTAAGGAGTTTCACCGTATCTTCATAGTCGAGACCTTCGATGATCTGACCATCAGGTGTTACGACGCGATAGACACGTTCGCCGTTCTTCCCTTTAAATTCTTCAATAAAGGCCGGTGGAGCATCCTGGCGTGTGTGGGCGGGGAGCTCAAGCACGGTGCCTTTTTTCGTGAACAATAAATTCATGACTTGGTTTATAGCAAATGCGGCATCTTTACCCGGATCATTAAAACGTGGAGTCAGACGTTTGGCATGATTGCCCCCTAAGACTTCACGAATGTCGCGCAAATATCCATAAGAGACGCCTTCGACTTCACGAATAATACTGCGAGCAATCACAATATAAAGCAGTGTGGTGAAAGCTGTGCAGGCCCAACCAATATTTTCTACACTATCTCGTTGAGATAATAAAAAGGTGCCAATGGTTTTATTCGCCTTAAGCACCGCCATGGCGGCTTCCACAATTTGTTCGTGAATATGACTGATGCCGACATAAATGGCAAAGCCCGAGATACCTGTTACCATGGTAATAAGAAGAGCATATTGCAGATAAAACACACCGTCGGGACGAGGAGAGCTTATTTTTTGAATCTCATGGGGAATTGAAAATTGCGCCTTAGATTGATGCTTCTCGCGCTCATCCAAATACTCCATAAAAAAGACCACAGATCGCAATACCAGCTTTTGTGCACTGATGGGATCAAGTTTTGTATTGGGAGTTTCTCCATTTAAAACGTCTTCACACATTTGGGCGACTTGAAAGAAAGGGCGTAACACCAGATAGGCGAGCATTAGGCCTAAACCAAAAATGCCAGCATAAATTCCAAACGCCCACGGAACAAGCTCGAGCAAAGAAACTGCGAAGTGATCCCAGAAAGCTTCTTTCATATCAGGCCCTTCGGCATAACCATTGGCCAAGAAGAAAGAATAATTCATTCCAAGATAAACAATCAGTGAATAAATAATCAGGCCTGTTGTCACAACAGGGACGATCGCAATTTTAATTGCGGTTTTTAAAAAATAGCGTGCGTCTTGTGACTGCAGTAGGTTTCGCAACCATTTCATAATGAACTTATCGGACATCTTGCGCTGGTCTTTATGCTGCAGAGAGTCTGAGTAAAATTGTCACTAGGCTTCGGTGGCACTTCGCCCCGTGCCACGCATCAAGTGAGTGATTTAGTATGTCGCCAAATTTGGTACGGCTCTTGCTTCGTAAGTCTGCGTTAACCTATAAAAGGAGTTTTCATGGGATCTTTTTGGCCCCTCTTCGTGGGGATGTTATTGTCAGTCAGCGCGTTTGCCGTCGAGCAAGCGAACTTCACTTTCCAAGGTCAGCCACACGAACACGTGACTCTCGAGCGCATGCTGGTTGAGACTCGTACACGTACAGAGATGCGCGATTCAACCTGTTCTCGCCAGATCCCATACCAAGACGAAGAGTGTGGATACGAAACTCGTTACCGCCAAGAGTGTAGCTGGATTCCACCACGCCAAGAATGTGGCCGTCGTGATGAGCGCCGTTGCCGTACAGTGACTCGTTACCGCCAAGAATGTTCACAAGGCCCAGGCCAAACTCGTTGCCAAGATTTCCCAGGCGGCGAACGTTGCACAACTCGTAACGGTCAGCGCATCTGTGAACCAGCTCCACCACAAAGACGTTGTGAAACAATTCCAGGCGAGCGCATCTGCCGCCAGGTTCCTTACCAAGACCAAGAGTGTACGACTGAATCAATCCCATGGTGCTACCAAGTGCCAGGAGAAAATCAGTGTCGCCAAGTTCCTTACCAAGAGTGGGAATGCCGTACCGTCACTCGCTACCGCACTGAAACTTATGCTTGTCAGCGTCCAGTAGAAATTCCGTACAACGTAAACGTAAAAGTTGCCGGCCAGTTGGATGTTCAATTCTTGAATCCAAACTTTGCTCAAGAAGTAGGCTTCCTTGCTACTTTGACAGCTCAGAAGACAATTGATCTTGTTGCCAACGTTTCAGAAGGCATCTTAGTCGGTACTCGTCGCGCAGCTCCTGTGGTGAATCGCCAAGGTGAAGAAGTGACAGTCGCTCAACGCATTGATGTGCTTTTGACCAATGGCACTGAGCTGCAAGGTCAAGTTGCGCAAAACGTAACTGACGCTGTTCTTGATTTCACAGCGAAGAAACTTTCATTCACTGTTAAGGGTCTCGTGGAAGCACAAGATCGCATCGAACTTGTGATCGAAGGTCGCCGCCGTGGTGTGATCAATACCATCGTTGGTCGCGCGAGTGTGAAAGGTACTGTCAGCGAATTGAATGCCATCACTACTTCAGTGGGTGAAAACCTCACTGCAGTTCAAGTTGATTTGGCGAACGTTGATACAGCGGCCTTGAACGATAAAAAGACTTTCTTGATGAAGTTGAAGCATGTGAAGGCCCTCTCTGATAACTTCAGCTGGGTAGGCACAGTGCCAACACTTTCAAGCGATAAAGAAGCCTCTGTCGAAGCCGTACGTTAGTGATTTTACGAGGGAAGGCCGTTCTGGCCTTCCCTCTTCTTTTTTACTCTGTGTCTAGTCAAAGCCTTTCTCCCTTGGGAAGCTCATTCCTCTTCTGGAGGAAATATGAAAATTCTACTGACACTCGCGATGGCGTCTTTTGCTCTGACGGCGCTGGCCCATCCACCTGTTCACCTAGATCTTGAAACGACTTCAAGTGAATACCGCGCTCTCTTGGCGAAAAATTCAAATAAAGACGAACTCGATCAACCACCTCTCGCCTTGGCCATTAAGTGGGGCGATCGTTTGGCAAAATGGCTTGAGTTTGAAAATAACCGCCGCTCTCCATCGGAAGCTTTACGTCTGACTTCTCCCGGCACTCGCGGAGGTATTCCGATTGATAAACCTTCGATCTATTCGATCACCACAGTCGGTGAGAATAACGCTCTTTTAGAAAAAGAGTTGCCTGCTGAATTAATCGCCGTTTTAAATGGCGCTGAATTTCCATCGGTATTACCAGGTGGATCGGATGAAGAATTCGTTAAACTTGCTCGTCGAGTGGACCGCAACTACCAAACAGCGGCCCGTTTGAAGTCACTCATGCCGTGGATGTCACACTATGTTCGCGCCAAGAAAAAAGATGTGCGCAGTTATTATTTCTTCATCACCAATGGGTGGAACGCTGGCCGTTTTGCGGACTTCGCGCAATTGCCTGATGCAGAGAAAGAAGTTGTTCGTGGTCACTTAGTTGGCATGTGCTTGAACTATGAGACACAAACACTGGCGAGCTGTCAGAAACGTGTAAAGCAGAGTGAAGACGCAAATAAGTTGGGTGAATTGTTTGCCACTTTTAGCGCCAATAGCGCCAAAGTGTGGCGCGCCTTCTTTGATATTCCAGACTATGCTGTTCGCTCGGATGTGAATCATAAAGATCCAAATCTTATGATCGTTCCTTTCAATACTCCAACCATTGCCAAGTTTGGTCCTTACTTGAAAGATAACGTCGAAGCGGAATTTAAGTGGGGTGAGTGGGCACTTAAAATTAATTTCGGTCGTTTTTCTAATGGCCCGCGCTTGAAGTTCCAGCCAGGAGTTGTTCCGCATGTGAACGGTCTAGGCGGCAATGAAATCGTGATGGATTCAAACCAGCCGATCGAAGAGTACGAAAGCCAATGGACGATTCGCCATGAGTTCGGCCACGTGATTGGTTTGCCTGATTGCTACCATGAATTTTACGACGAAGGGATAAGCGCTTTCGTTAACTACCAACTCGATATCAAAGATCTCATGTGTTCACGCGCCGGTGACATGAATGAGCGTATCGCAGTGGAGCTTCAACGCGTTTATCGTTAGTACTGAATACTAGCCGCAATTTCTTCTAGGGGGATATAACATATCCCCCTTTTTTTTACCTCTTGATCAATGGCACGTAATTCACTTCTAAACAATTTCACCGCCTCTCGTTCACGCTCATTCATACAGCGATAGTCACTGCCAATCAGAGTGGTGACGGTGGTGGGGCGAAAAAACAAACGCTGGGCCATACGGTATTTGCCGCTGTCCCAGAAGCGCACGAGTTTTTCTCGAGAGTGAATCTTGTCATCTTTTTTGGGTGGTTCTTGGCGCAAACGTAGCGGAACTTTGCGTACATCCATCTGGCCATAGTTGTAATGATCAACCGAATGGCCAACAGTCACTTGCCACAAATAACTCGCAGCTGTTTGGTAGAGCGTTTCAAGATTGGTAAAGTCGTCTGGAAAACCTGGCAAAATAGGCGAAAGAAATTTCCCCCAGCTTTGTACTAATTGATCATCTGGTTTTACATCATGAAGCATGGAGCGGGCGAATTTCAGAAACGCCGGCCAGTACGCATTTTGAAATTCTCCATAGCTCGATGGCACTGGTGGTGGCGTGAGCGGAAAACGATACGGAGGATAGGAAAGATTTCCCTTAATTCCCTTGAAGCCTTCCACTAACAAATCTCTCAGCGCGAGTGGATGACTGGGATAGGGGGCATAAGGCATCCACCATTTAGATTGTAAAAGTGAGCTTTTGAAATTGAGCACGGCATTCTCCAGTGGGAGAGTGAAGCGCAAGTGCGGTTCAAATAAGCGAAAGAGAGGATGCCAAATCGGCAGCGCCGTTTTAGTGACAGCATTCACACTATCGAGCGGGAAGTGAATAAGTGGATGTACGACGAGTGTTGCCGCCAAAGCACAGCCCTGTAGAACAAAATATTTCGCTAGATTCCAAGCTTCTGAATTGTCAGGAGTGAGGAGCGTTTGTGTCTTATCCACCCAGATAGCTTCAGGAGTATAATCAAAATCTTTTCGCTGCAAAAGAACTTTGGTGCCTGAAGCGAACATGCCTTTAAAAGGTTTCACGACGCGAATGGCTTCGAGATCAATTAGATATTTTCCCGCAAGATCAAAGTTTTTAAAGATGTCTTGGTCATGGGTATCAAATTTATCCGTAATGAACTTACTAATCATCGAATGAGATAGCAGTCGGGCAAACTCTTGGTCATCTACCGGAGCAAGGCCCGGTTGAACGAGTGAGCGTAAATATTCTAGTGGAGTAAGACCTAAAGTAAGAACATAACGTGAGCCGATATGCAGCCACCAATCAAACCATTCATTGAGTGGAACATGCACCACACCGGGAGCTTCACCCAAGGGATGGGCGGGTTGCGGCTGAGGCCATGGGCCTTTTCTTCCGTGCAAAAATTGATCTTCCGTCAGTGAATCAAGAGTAGGATTGTGCTTCAAGTGAAATTCCCTTTTAGTTTCAAAGTGAATGTAGTTCCGCGCTCAAGACCTTCGGTACTTGAAGTCACGTGTACCTCTCCACCATATTTAGCGATAAAATTTTTCATCAAGTTAAGGCCAAAACCACT
>JBIKNE010000156.1:0-5713 GCA_044358855.1 Bacteriovoracaceae bacterium
AATTTAAAAACCGGCATGGAGTATTTAAATAAAGAATCAATGGTTGGTTTTGTTGTCACTAAAGATGGAGCTGTTCATCTTTCAAAAAAAGCTTTCGAATTAATGCCAAAAGGATCTGTATGTTTAGAATCATCATCCTCTCTCTCGTAACATCCTTTGCACTACACGCACAGGCACACGCACAAAGCTTAAGTGATGTGAAGTTGCCGGCCTTTACCAATAGCGAAGTCGTCGACTTAGGTAAGTATCAAGATCAAACAGTGATCATTAATTTTTTCGCCTCCTGGTGCACCGCCTGTATCAAAGAATTGCCCGAACTCGAAGCGATCAAGAAGGCGCATCCCAAGGCAATTTTTATCGCCATCAATGCGGGCGAGAAGCCGGTGCTGGTGAAGAAGTTTCTCGCCAAATATCCCTTCAGCTACCAAGTCTTGCTTGATCCTAGTAAGAGCGTCTCCACCAAGTGGGGGATAGAAGAGTTGCCGCGCACCTTGGTGTTTAAGGCGGGAAAACTCATTTATAACGAACATATTCCCCCTCGTGCTTCGCTTCTTAACAATCTGTGAAAGTTGAGTAGATTCGTATTAGGAAATTAATTCTTCCCTCATCCGAGGGCCACTCCTCGCTATAATGAGATTCTATTCATTACTAGGAGCACCCATGAAATTTCTCATCATCGCTTTGTTACTCACTCCCACTTTAACCTTCGCTAAAAAAGGCCAGCGTAAAGAAGCCATGAAGGCCCAAGCAGAAGCTCGCAAAGAGATGCGTAAGGAAAACGTCGAAGAGCGCAAAGAGCTCCACAAAGCACAAATGGAAGAGCGCAAAGACATGCGCGAAGGCATTCGTGAAGAACGCCAAGAGCGCAGGAAAGCTAAAAAGAGCGAATAAGACTTTCGTCCAAAAGGTGTCACTCCTTTTGGACGAATAGTAATTAGAAGACGTTGATGTTGGCGCTGATGGCGATGTTAGTGCGGTCAGAGCGAATATCAGAGGGAATGTACTGGATATTCGGGTAGAGGAAGATGTCGCGGTTGACGGAAATTCCTAGGCCCACAGACTGGTAAACTTTGCGTTTCACAAAAGTATCTTCACTTTGCGCACGTGAGTTTTGATAAACCTGCCAGCCGAAAACAGTACGCAAATTTAAAGTGTCATTGATCTCATACTCCGCACCGGGAAAGAATCCTGGGATGTAGCGTGCAAGATTTTGATTTGTCGTATCGAAAGTGTAAGCAATCACTTGCAAGCCGACACCATAAGAGAAGCCGGTATCTTCAACCGCCACCATATATTGCTGTAAAATATTATGAGAGGTGTCGTAACCGGCACGGCTTTGCTGGTTATTAGTGATGAGCGTAGATTTAATGCTCAGAACAGATTGGGCCTTCCAGAGTTTGCCCAAACGAGTGTAGCGCAAAGAAGGATCGTTCACATTGAGCTCTTGTGAGTTTTTATCGAACTCTTTTTTGAGAGCGGCATTGTTGGTTTTAATCTTGTCATGAAACGGCGTGGTCATGAAAAGACCCGTGCTGACAGTGAAGCTATCCATCGCTGTGAGACGGTAGCGAAGTCCAATATCGCCGGCCAAACTTTGTAGCGTGAGTGCATCAGCTCCATTCACAATATTGGGACGCTCAGGCTTGATAGGATCTGCCACTGAGCCGCCTTGGTAGTTAAAGAAGGTTGAAGCACTCCACTTAGAAAGTGAGCCAGCGTCAGCACGCAAGCGACGGTTAGTGATCACCTGGTCAGCTTCATCTGATTTAGTTTCAGCATTGGCGGCTTTCTTTTCTTCGGCGTGAAGCGGGAGTGAGAGTAATAGGAGTGCGATAAGCGCGAGCTTAATAACCATGGCGAACCTCTAGGGGGTGAGTGGAAGGACTTTGTGCCTTAAATTTTGGCCGGCCGTCTCTCTTTACGGGGATTCCTGAGCAAAAAAGTTTTAGCAATAAGGCCTTATTTGTTAATAAGTTATGCGGCCGGTGGGGGGCTCGGGCAAATCTCTACCCAGAAGTCTCATGAGCCGCTTAAATTTAGCGTTATGCTAGAGTTAATGTGGGGTTATTTGGGGTGAAAACTATGTTGAAGACATTGCTGGTAGGCCTGTTGTTGTTTAGCTCTTTTGGCGTCTGGGCACAGGCATGTAGGCCTCAAGGTGTGTTTCAAGGCCAAGCTTGGCTCAGTAATAATCTGAAAGCCTCCTGTGAAAACTTACGCTCGCAATACCGCTGTGCCGCTCTGGAAGAAGAGAACATGGAGGAGTTGAAGTCTCAACTCTCGGCCGATCTTGCCAGTGGAGACAAAGATAAAATCGCAGCTGCCCAGGTAAAGCTCGCTGATGAAAAAGCGCGCTACCTCACTTGCAATCGCACATCGGCCACGCAGGATGCTTTTGGTGATGCTAACTGGCTCGGGAAAGAGGGCTGTTTAGTGAATGGCCTGTTGCTGACAGTTGATTCGATAAAAAATCTCGGTGTTGCCGTCGTTGATTTTTTCAAGGACGTCGAGAATTGCTACCAGGATATTGAGAAGAAACGTGAGATGGTGGTGCTCTTTAATATGAGCGTCTCCGACAAATATACCATGGATCCAAAGGTCATCGACAATTGGACTTGTGGTGAAATTCAAAAACAACTCTTTGCACGTCATCAGGCCTATCAAGATAATCTCGTACGTGAAAGTATGCGCCAGCAGTTAGTCGGTCGTCCTCGCACCGGCGCGGCCCTCCCAGCAGGACGAGCTCCGGCCATGCCTGATGGAGTTTCAAAAATTAAAGATATTCTCGCGCAAGCTTCTGAGTCGATGCAAAGTGCCTACATGTGCTACACGCCTAAGGCGAAGACCGAAATGATCTGTGCAGGTCTGGTAAATGTAGTGGCAGAGATCGCGCTTGGCGGTGGCACTGGCCTACTCGTTTAGGCAGCGGTCACGGGCATGAGAAGTATGGTTCATTCAGCACAGGCGGCTGATCGCATTCGTCGTGCCATTGCTCGCGGTCAAAAAGTAGATCTTGCTGATGCCAGTCTCTTGTCTGATGCAGATCGTTTGCGATTAAGTGAAGATCTTCTCAAACTTAGAAAACCTCTCACCGCTGAACAGAAAAAGGCGATCATTGAGGCCCATGAAATCGGCCTTGCTGAAGGTCGTGGTTTTGGCAGTTACACCACCGCCGATCTGGCCGCTAAAGCACGTATCCTCAGAAAGGCAGGTTTAGATCAAGAGCAAGTACGTTTGCTGATGGAGACGGGGATTACCGGAGCTTTTGGGCATAATCAACGTATCTTGGCAGAGAAGATGCTAGGCCAGGCGATGGTTAAGGGGCGAAATCAAATTCCTGCCGCGCAGGCGGAAGGTCGCAAGTTTTATCTCCAGCATGTGAAAGGTATAAAGGGCAGTGTCTTTACCCCTGATGAGCGCGGTTTTGATGAGCTCATGAACGCGAATAATTTAGGTCTCTCATCACGTGAAGCAGTGGATGCTTTTAGAAGTAATATGCTACGCGATCCAAAAAAAGTTCCGGATGAGTTGCGCGCTGGCTACTCGAGTGTCAATCGCTACATAGATGAGCAAGTGAAAATTCGTAAGACATCTGATTCCGCCACTCAGCAGATGATTGATTATCGCGTTTACCGGGCCAAAGAATTACGTATGCGTTTTTTAACGGAATATCTTGAATCCAAATATGCTAACAAGTATGGCGAGGTTGATTTAAGTCGCGTAGATATACGTGAAATCCGTTTTCGTGATGAAGTACATGCTGAGCTGGAAGCAACAAGAATGAAGATGCAGAAACTCGGCATTCCCACTGAGACGGATGTAAATCTTGAGCCAGTCAGAAGATAATTTCTTACTGGCGTTTTTTGATTTTATCTAACATCACATCAAAATCATTTTTGAGTTTGAGCACAGAGTGGCCAAGCTTCTCAGCGAGTTCCATATAATTTTTGGGCTCACCGCTTTTCGTCTCCGGCATAACACCCTCAGCGGAGTACATCTGTTGCATCATGGTGTGGACTGTTTTCTTGATTATCGAGCGGAAAGGAATTTTCGCCATCATGCCATACATGGCGGCGTTGCCCTCGTGATTGGTGGAAGGATTGGCCTTCACAAAAGCGACGGCTTCTTTCAGATCACTCAGATATTTTTCTACTGCTTGAGTGTAAGCGACAGTGACCATGGCATGGAGTGATTCAGGTCGCTGCTGGCGATTAATAAACCATCCCTTGGCATCCATCTGATCGGCGACGGCATAGATATTGATAGCGGGATCGGTAGATTCGTAAGCAAAGATGGTCGCGTGCGGTTCGCCGCAGACACGAAGACCTGGGATTTGATTAATCCCTTTCATCATACGCTGAACATTATCAAAAGCTTCGGCCGCGAGTTTTTGATAACCCTCCACTCCATGAGTCATGAGCGTCGCCCAGGCGGCGGCAATGGCACCTCCGGGACGAGTTCCAGGAAGACTAGGAGAGGCGAAGATTCCTCCCGGCCAGTTTTCAAAAACAAAGAATTGATGTTTGAGATAATCCATCGAGCGGTAGGTAATGGTGGAGGCACCTTTAGCGGCGTAACCATATTTATGTAAATCGGCCGATATGGAAGTGACACCCGGTACACGATAATCCCAGCCCGGAAGTGAGTGACCATTTTTTTCAATGAATGGAAGAATGAACCCTCCCACACAGGCATCGACATGCAAAGGAAGATTCTTTTTGAGAGCGAGAGCAGATAATTCTTCAATCGGATCGATAACACCTTGTGGATATTGCGGAGCTGAGCCGACCAATAAAATCGTGTTGCGGTTAATGAGTTTTTTGACGGCCTTGACACTCACTCGATAATCTTGTCTAAAGGAGCGTGGACAATTTTGACGTCAAAATACTTTCCTGCTTTATCAAAGGCGACATGCACGGACTCGGGAACGATTACTTCGGGCCTTCTGACCCAGGGTTTGAGTTTGCGAGCGCGATCACGGTAGCTTTTGATCGCCAGCATGATGCTCTCGGTTCCACCTGAGGTCATGGTGCCTACAGCTGCATTATCTCCGTGGAATAAATCCACCGTCATACGAATAACTTCGCTTTCCATTTTTTTGAGACTCTTAAACGCCATGGGATTGAGGCCATTTTCTGACATAAACAGACTGTAGGCATCTTTTAAAAATTGCGAATGCGCTTCACTGTGATGATAAACCAAACCCCAGGTGCGACCTGATTTCCAATCCGGATCAAGCTCTTTAAATTTCTTCAACTCCGCCAGCACCTCGGCATGAGTTCGTGAGTGAGAGGGCAGTTGGATGTGCTCTGGTTTCATGAGAAATCCTCAAGATTTAATCTGTGAACTAAGTATACTATAGTAAGTTGAGGAGAAAACATGACAGTGATACTAGCGCTCATCTTAAGCTTGTTGCCGCTTGGCATCCTTAAAGCGGAAAAAAAGATTAAAAGCATTAAGCTTTTAGGCCCTGTGGTGGTGTGCTATCTCGTGGGTGCTCTCTTGGGAAATTTACTTCCGGTAGCGCTGGTTCGTCCTTTCGCTATGCAGATTTCAGAAGTCAGTGTCATGCTCGCCATTCCCTTACTGCTCTTTACCACTGATCTCTTGAGTTGGGGGAAGCTCGCCAAAAGCACCATGATAAGTTTTTCGTTGGTGATTGTGTCAGTGATGGTCATGGG
Organism: Bacteriovoracaceae bacterium; assembly: GCA_044358855.1. Classification (GTDB taxonomy): domain Bacteria; phylum Bdellovibrionota; class Bacteriovoracia; order Bacteriovoracales; family Bacteriovoracaceae; genus UBA6144. Next base: position 5,682 of record JBIKNE010000156.1, read on the forward strand.
AGTGTTGAGTTTTCTTTTATTTCGTGATCAGG
>JBIKNE010000157.1:0-5711 GCA_044358855.1 Bacteriovoracaceae bacterium
CTTTGACTACGGAGCAACAGGCCCAGTTCTGCGTGGCTCAGGTTACAAGTGGGACCTTCGCAAAAATCAACCCTACAGCTTGTACTCAGAATTCGACTTTGATGTGCCGGTTGGTGTTGGTGAAGTTGGTGTGGTGGGTGACTGCTGGAACCGCTACATCGTGCGTATGAAAGAAGTAAAAGAATCTATCAAGATCATTCGCCAAGTTCTCGAGAAGCTTGAGCCGGGGAGTGTGATGGGTAAAGTTCCTAAGGTGTTGAAGCTTCCAAAAGGTGAAGTTTATATGCGCCACGAGTGTCCTCGTGGAGAGTTGGGCGTTCACCTGGTTTCTGAAGGTGATTCAAAGACTCCTTATCGTTTGAAAATTAAATCTCCGTGCTTTACGCACGTATCAATGCTGCCACTCATGGCGCCAGGTCAGATGATTGCTGACTTCGTCGCTACGGTTGGATCAATTGATATTGTTCTAGGTGAGGTTGACCGATGAGCACTCAACAAAGTTCCGTCAAAGAATACTTTGGCGCCCTCTTTAATGGCATTTCTACAACCGTAACAGGTATGTGGATTACCTTCCGATATGTTTGGGGAGTAAAACCAGTATCGATTGAGTATCCAGAAGTGCGTGAAGTTCTTCCTGAGCGCGCACGTATGCGTTTGTTCAACGACGCACAAAACTGTATCTCATGCACTCAATGTGCCATGGCCTGTCCGGTGGATTGTATCTACATCTCTTCAGAAAAACTTCCTGAAGGCTCGGAGATCAAGAAGACCTCTAATGGTCAATCGATTCGCTTAAAGCTGACTCAATTTACCATTGATACCGCACTTTGCTGTTACTGCGGTCTTTGTACCACAGTCTGTCCGACAGAGTGTTTGACTCACTCACATGATTACGAGTTTGCTCAATATACTGTCGATGCCATGAAGTACGATTATCTCGCTCCAGACGTTAAGGCCTGGCGTGATCGCATCGTTAAAAATCCATAAAAGAAAGGGCCTCCAATGTGGGGCCCTTTTTTTAACGCTTCTCATATCTGTTCCCATTTATGCCATGCCTTGGCGCGAGCGCTACCGTGAATTCTCAGCGGAGTTCACACTTCTCAAGCCTCTCGAGGGCTGTACAGCTAAAAGCGGCGAAGGATTATTGCAATTTGATAAACCGGGTAAGCCCGATGGTAAGCGCATCTTGGTGCTCTCGCTCATCCATGGAAATGAAATTCCAGCAGGTGAGGTGGGCTTTCGTTGGATTCGTCGCTTGAACCGCTTGAGTCCGCACAACTCATGGCTAGTGGTTCCCGTCTTGAATCCAGATGGTGTGAAAAATGTCACTCGCACCAGTAGCACTAAGATTGATCTTAATCGCCATTTTCCCACTAAAGACTGGAATGAGGGTGCACACGCCTATTGGAAAAAACTCGGCTCAGCTCCTCAGAAATTTCCTGGCGATGCTGCAGGGACTGAGCCTGAAGTGCAATGTGTGATGAAGTTAATCGAGACGTACAAACCTGATTTGATCGTCTCACTTCACACCCCATTTGCGGTGCTCGATTATGATGGTCCCGCCAAACAACCAAAATATTTACCGCTCAAGTGGAAAAGCCTCGGACACTATCCCGGCAGTCTAGGCCGCTATGCCTGGGCGGAGCGCGGAATTCCAGTCCTCACAGTAGAGATGCCTGAAAAAATGCCCGTTGGATTAGCAGCGAAGATGGATCGTTTTCAAGATGAGTTGAGTTATCTTGCGAAGTAGCGTTACTAAAGATTTCTTGTGGCAAAAACTTCCACTCAGTTTGGACCCAGTTTTCTTGTCTCAGTTGAGCGACGCTTTGACTCTGGTAACAATTAATCCAATCGCTTAAGTGCTCTTATTTCGACGAATACGGAACCGTTTTTGGCAAAGATAAGGAGATTATTAACCTTAATATAAAATTCATTAGGGAATATTTGTAATTAGTCGAAAATGAACATCTGAAATTTTTTTAAGGATGTTTCATGATCAAGAAGATCATCGCGGTTCTCAGTTTATCTCTTTTTACTCAAATGGCGTCAGCGCAGGTGATTCACAATCTGATTGTGAACGGCTCATTTGAAGAAGGTCATCTCGTTGAGACGACCTCGCGGAAGTGGGGACTCTTTAACTCTTTGCCGGGATGGCAGCGTGATGATGGTGCTACTGCGCAGATTGAGGTGCAGGCCTTTGGGCTTAATGGCAAATATCCAGCACAAGGCCGCCATTATATTGAGCTTGATTCAACTCAAAATTATTCGCTCTATCAAAACGTATCTGTAGAAGGTGGCCAGCCTTATCTTCTGAGCTTTGAATACATGCCTCGCAATAGCAATACTGCCACCAATGGCATCGAGTTAATTGTTGATGGGGAAGTGAAGTTGAGCCTTGCTCGTGGAGACGCTGGTTGGCAGAGCTATTCGGTACAAGTCACTCCAGCAACAGACGTGATGCAAGTGCGCTTCAGAGGCACAGGGACAAGTGATGGCATTGGTGCTTTTCTTGATAATGTTCGCTTAGTTGTTTCTCCCGTCCTTGGAGCGGAAGAAATTTTATTGAATGGCTCTTTTGAAGAGAATCACGGACAAACCGCCAATGGTTTCGTTCTTTTGAATGAAATGGGCGTGTGGAAGAGTCAGCCTTCTCAGCAGCCGGTGCCATTTGAAATTCAAGGGAACATTTCTGGAATTTTAAATTCAGTCGATGGAACCAGAAAAGTAGAACTAGATGGCACCAAGAATTCATCTATTCGTCAAACAGTCGGTGTGACTTCGGGTGAGAGCTACTTACTCAAGGTGCGCTATGCTCCTCGCGATGTTGCTAAGGGAGCATCAAATAACGTCGATGTTCTAGTTGATGGACAATTGCTTTCTACCATTTATCACAACGTAAAAGAGTGGCGAATTTATCAATTTGCTCTCACGCCTCAAAACGATTCTATTCAGGTCGAACTGAGGGCGAGTGGTAAAAGTGATGGATTTGGTGGTCTGGTTGATAGTGTAGAGCTGACCGAAGTGGGAGGCCCTGCGAACTTGCTTGAGAATCCAAGTTTTGAAGCTCCACTCAGTTTGAGTTCTCAGAACTGGGCGTTGTTTAATTCTATTCCAGGTTGGGAATCTTCCACTTTTAATATGATTCAAAATCCTTTTGAACTGCAGTACGGGCTCTTTAATCCTCCGTCATGGCCGGCCAGAAATGGTTTAGCCGCCGTGGAGCTTGATTCGACTGGCAACTCGAGCGTTTATCAGGATGTGCAAACCACAGAGGGCCAGACCTACTTGTTACGCTTTAGCTACGGCCCACGAGTCGATAACAATCTTGAAACCAACAAGGCCATCGTAAAATGGAATGGCCAGGTGGTGGCAAATCTCAATGGCACTAAACGTGGCTGGAGTGATTATTATTTTGTTGTTACCGGCGCAGCGGAAACGTCTCGCTTGAGCTTTGAAGCCCAAGGAACAAGTGATTCCTTGGGTGCACTCATTGATTTTGTGAGTGTTCGAGAACTCATCACGGATTTTGGCCCGATTGCGGATTTTAATGTTGTGCAGATTGGAGAATTCCCTAACGTCACCCTGGCACTTGATGCCACTCCTTCAACAGGAAGTATTGTCACCTACCAATGGCGCTATGGCGGTCCAACCTTTGCTGAGACCACAACTCCTCACTTTAGTTTTGAGATTACAGGGCCTGGTTCTTACGATATCACGCTCACAACGATTGATTCAGAGGGGCGCACTTCTTATCACTATAAAAGAATTTTAGTGGATGAGGGCGGGGAGCCTTCTGAGATTGGAACACAAAACGGAGGAACGGCCGGAGTTGATCTAGGGCAACTTCCTCCTGTGGTATCCGCCAACTCGCCAGCTAATTTAGAAACAAATGAAGAAGCAAGCTTTGATGCCACTTCTAGTTTTAGCTACTCGGGAGCCATTTCATTGTATGAGTGGAATTTTGGTGATGGGCAGACGCTCAATTCAACCCAAGCCATTGTGACTCATGCCTATACTGCGGCCGGGATCTATTTCCCAACTCTTAAAGTTACTGACAGCAATGGACGTTTTTCAATTTTGAGTCTTGAGCCAGTAACAGTCGTAACTCCCATTCCACCAGAAGCAGTTATTCAGCTCTCAAGCACAACAGGTCGCGCCCCATATACATTTACCGTTAATGCCTCATCGTCTCTTCCAACCGGGAAAATCGGTGAATACCTTTTTGATTTTGGTGACGGCACAATTCTCGTTTCTGAAACTCCCATCGTTCAACATACCTATTTGGTCGAAGGCAATTACTCACTCAAGCTCAAAGTAACAGAATCCACTGGCAGTGCACGCTCGGCGGAAACTGAAGTACTCATGACCATTCAGGAACGAGACGATGTTCCTGTCGCCTCGGTTAATACCACTGCGACTGAAGGCCGAGGCCCATTGACGGTTCTCTTTGATGCCACTCTTTCTTTTGATGACAAGGGCATCACTCAATACAGTTGGAATTTTGGTGACGGCTCTTCAGTTCAGATAGGGGCAAGCCTTAAAAATGTGCAGCACACTTATACAACTTCAGGCAGTTTTAATGCTGTTTTGACTCTGACAGACACGGTTGGACAGACAACCACAAAAACTATTCCTGTCGTGATCGCTGCTCCTGCTTTGCATTTAGCAGACTTTGCCATTATTAACGATTCAAGTGTTGCTCCTGCCACCATCACTTTTGATGCGAGAACGACTGAAAGTAGTTCAAATATCTTCCAGTATCAATGGGTGATCGATGGTCAAACCATCAATAAAAATAATCCTGTCCTTCATCACACATTCCCACAAAGTGGAAATTTTGATGTGACTCTGACTGTGACGAGTTCAGATGGTAGCACGCGTTCACAAACAAAAACAGTCAACATCACAAGTGCTACCTCAGGCGCGAACTTCCTCTTTACCGCGCAATCAACTGTTGCTCCATCGACGATGCAATTTGATGGCTCAATTTCGACTGCAGGGCCGGCACTCACGGATTACATTTGGGATTTTGGTGACGGCACACGTCTAGAATCAACAACTGCCATCGTTAATCATGTCTACACCCAGCCAGGTGTCTATCCCGTAAAACTCTCTATTCGATCAGCCGCAGGCAGTGAAGGGGAGATCACAAAGAATATTGTGGTGGGCGCAAACGCTTTCCCAGTCGCAAAACTCAACGCCGATAAGCTCGCGGGCCTTGCTCCCTTAACAGTCAATTTCAGTTCACTCGGATCAGTTGATGATGAAAATATTGTAAGTTACGAGCTGAATTACGGTGATGGAAGCCTCAGTTCTACTTTTGCTAATTCATTTAACCAGGCCCATGTTTATTCAAGTCGAGGCGTATTTCAAGCAACGCTTACAGTGCGCGACCGTCAAGGGAAAGTTACTACTTCAACTCGCACCATCAGTGTAGAACGTGACAATACCGCTCCGATTGCTAATTTCACAATTACTCCAGCTTCAGGTGCCAATCCTCTTGCAGTCACTTTAGATGCCACAACTTCTAGTGACGATGAAGCCGTTAAAGTTTATCAATGGACGCTCTCAAATGGCGTGAGTGTAAAAAAGAGCACTCCGGTATTTAATACCACTCTCACGACTCCAGGACTCGTGCAAGTGCGCTTGGATGTCTACGATGCCCAAGGACTCAAAGGAACAAAGACCGATTCGATTCGTGTTAACACACC
>JBIKNE010000158.1:0-5706 GCA_044358855.1 Bacteriovoracaceae bacterium
CAGTAAAGCCGTTAGGTCTTAATGAATAAGTTCCGCGAGTACCCCACGCTGTTTTTATTTCATTGCTTCCAGATGGACAATTGGAGCTACCGTAAGTTGCTAAATTGGCCAAAACATCGTCGCGCACACGAAGGCAGTTATTATCTCCCGCTGGGCATGTACAAGTAAGTTCGGTTGGACTCATTCTATTAAGGCTATTAGCAAAGACATCATACAGCGTCGCCTTGAATCCAAGTGTTCCTGCAGGTGTTGCAAAATTTTTCTTTGCTCGGTTGAACGGTATACTTTGTTTCAAAACTGGAGTCCTACAATATTTATTTTGAAATTCATAGTTTGCTGGCCCCAGTGACCAAGAGGATGATTTAATTCTGATGATATCTATGGCATTACGAGCATTTACAATTTTTTGACATTCGTCATCGGTACACTCGCAGGTAAGTTGCCTAGGTATAGTTTGATTAAAAACAGTTGTTTGGTTCTTCATGATTGAATCAACTGAAGGAACCGCCCGGCATTGGTAACCGTCATAATTCGCTTCATACTCATCACAGAGTCCCAACAGATGAAGAACTTCATGAACAATTGTAGGACAATCGATATCAGCGGCATAAGCCCTGGAATGTGAACGAGTTCCGACCGGTTCAATTTTAATACTTGAAAGAGGCGCACGTTTATTATATGGAAGACGTCTGTTCTCTGAACGGTTTAAAATTTTGAAATCGATTGTTTCACCACTTGGTCCTTTCATCGCTTGGTTAGCTGTTGCCATGCATTTTTTAACACGATTAAACATTTCATCGCCTGAAATTTCGTTTCCACTTTCTACATCCAAAGCAAGTGCCACTGTCCATTTTGTTTCTCCAGAGCGAATGAGAGTGTACGCGCCGGGCAAAAAGCTTGGACTGTTCCATTTATTGACAACCATGGACTGACCAAGGTTCATAGGCCGACATTCATTCACATCTTCGGCTGCCTTTGCCAATTCGAGTAATTCTTCTATGCCACTACTCGCGTTGTAGCAGAATACCTCATCTCGTGCTGTTACTTTTTCAGAGCGTGCGTCAATAGCCGCCAAGATCATCTTCATTTGGTCTGCGGTAACAGGATCTGACTGGCTTTTTAGAGCTAAGTTTTGAGTAATCATACTTAAACACTGTGAATCCATATGCTTGATCATGTCATCAAGCACTGCTGCACGTAATTTAACTGAATTATTGATATTGGTATTACTATTCGTTGGCACCGGAGAGGTAATGAGACCACAATTCTCAGGTTCCGTATTGATGCGAGATCTTAGGAGTGATATTTGTGCACTTGTGACAGCAGCAAGGCATGGTAGTGAGAAAACTGATATTAATATGTAAGGCAATATTTTAAACGCTTTCATGGGTTACTCCAAATAAAAGGCGCCCCACTGGCGCGCCATACAACGAGTAGGGAAGTGAGGAACTTTGCAAAAGAAGCGGATATTGAATGGCTCACGACTGACTTCTTTACCATCTTTGTAGAAGACATAGTGTTTGCGATTCTCCTCTAACTCGACCCCATCAACCAGTTTAAGTTGCAGTTGTTGGATTTGAGCAGCAATTTCTATTAAACGCGGATAATAAATTGAGCCTTCTTGAATTTTATAGCCACTTAATTTGAAATAAGGTGAATGTGGTGATTTGTTGCTATTGAGCTGATTAAAGCTTTTGCCCATACTTATAAGCTTTTCATCTGCCACCTTAAGGTCAGCTTCGATTTTCGCCAGCTCAGATTTTATTTGGCTTATACCTAAATCATTGATGGCCTGAAACCTACCTAATCGATAGTCAACTTTTTCGTCAAACCAATTACTTGTCTTTTTGATTACGATATTACCGGCAGATTCTAACAATTCTATTTGGTCTAATCCCATTCCGGTTGAACGCTCTTGCGAGAATTGTAGTGCCGCCCAACTTGATTGAGTAATTAGAATGAAGAGAATTAAAGTTTTCATTAAAAGGCTCCTAGAAATTGTTTATCTGAATCACAATAAGCAGGTTTGCCCTGACAATTATTAGTATATTAGTATTTTTTTTATTTCGATAGGCCCATTGAGCACATTCAGAGTATTTATTAGCTGGTTGCGGACAGTTCCAGCTGTATTCGAGCTCAAATGATTTCGCCCAGACATTGGTCTGAATGGCTCCTAAGAGGTATAAAAGAATAAATAATTGTTGTCGCATAAACACCCTCACCCGCCAATGAGTATAGCGTGATTAGGTGGCCCAAGCGATGGGCTGCAAGATTGACCGGAGCAAAGGGCTCAAGAATTCTCCAGTGTCCCTGTAATTATTACTGGTTGGGTGGCTTAAGGTGTCACAATGCGTTATAAGTAGAGACTGTAGTTCGTGTCCGGAGGTTTAAATGTTTAATTTGGGTGACCATGTGGTTTGTCCAGGCCATGGAGTCGGACAAATCCTTAGTGTTGAGACTAAGAATATGGGTGAAGCCATTAAGAGCTTCTACATAATCAAAGTCGTCACAAATGGCATGAAAGTGATGATCCCTACGGATAGTAAGGAAGGCGTTCGTCATCTTGTTTCTGTGAATGAAATCAACAATGTATTTGATCTTTTGGGTGACCATAATGTGAAGGTCGATAATTCGACTTGGAACCGCCGTCATCGTGAATATAGCCTTAAAGTTAAGACTGGCTCATTGATTGAAATCGCTGACGTTTTACGCCAGCTATTGCTCCTAAAAATGAGCAAAAAGCTCTCTTTCGGGGAGCGTAAAATGCTCGATCAGTGCAAAGAGCTGTTGGTGAAAGAGATCTCTTTGTCTTCAGGCACTCCAGAGCCAGAAATCTCTAACAAAATTGACTCTTTATACACTTAGTCCCTTAGGGTAATCTGTCTCCTCGATAGGAGAAGATTATGAGTGTTCGTGTTCGTTTTGCCCCATCCCCCACAGGATATTTACATATTGGTGGCGCCCGTACGGCGCTCTACAATTGGCTTTTTGCTAAAGCAAAGGGCGGAACTTTCGTTCTCAGAATTGAAGACACCGATCAAGAGCGCTCAAAGCGTGAATATGAAGCCCTTCAAATTGAAGACTTGAAATGGCTTGGCATCACCTATGATGAGGGACCAGATAAACCTAATCCCAAATATGCCCCTTATCGTCAGATGGAGCGTCTCGATATCTACGCTCGTTACGCTCAAGAGTTACTCGATAAGGGTCTCGCGTTTTATGACTTTTGCACTGATGAAGAGCTTGAAGAGATGCGTGCGAAATCAGAAGCCGAAGGCCGTGATCCTCGTTATGAAGGTAAGTGGCGCCTACCAGAGCATCGTGCTGAAGCGCTGGCGCGTGTAAAGGCCGGTGAGAAAGCCGCCATACGTTTTCGTGTCCCGGAAAAAAGTTATGTCTTAAAAGATGAAGTCAAAGGCGAAGTCACCTATCCCGAAGGGATGGTGGGTGATTTTGTCATCATGCGCGCTAATGGTATCCCGGTTTATAACTATTGTTGTGTCGTCGATGATTTCACGATGGATATTACTCATGTCATTCGCGGTGAAGATCATCTTAACAATACGCTTCGTCAGTTGATGATCTACGAAGCTTTCGGGAAAAAACCTCCAGTTTTTGCTCATGTGTCTTTGTTGATCGGCAGTGATCGCCAGAAACTTTCTAAACGTCATGGAGCGACTTCAGTTCATCTCTACAAAGATGAACATTATCTTCCCGAGGCGCTTTGTAATTATTTGACTCTGTTGGGTTGGTCACATCCTGATGAGAAAGACATCTTTACCAAAGAAGAGATTTCATCGATTTTTGATACCAATCGTTTCAGTTCACACTCGGCTATCTATGATCTGGTGAAACTCAAATGGGTAAACGGTCAACATTTGAAAAATCTTGCCAATGATACTTTAGTGGCAGAGATCACAAAACTTGTTGGTTCAGCACATGCATTTAATAAACAGAGTGCTGAATGGAAAGTCATGTGTGTCGATCTTCTGAAGCAAAAAGTTGATTTCTTCTCTGAGATGATCACCATGATGGATCAGTTGATCTTTGATGAAGAGATCGAAATGAATGATGAATTGAAAGATATTCTCTCGTGGGAAACGACACCTAAAATCATTACTTATATTCGTAATGAAGTTTCTACTTTGAGTGGTTTTGCATCTGAAGCACAATTGAATGTGTGGAGTGAGCACGTCAAAAAAGAATTGGGAATTAAAGGCAAGCCACTCTTCATGGGGCTCAGAGCGGCTCTCACTGGTAAAGGTCATGGTCCTGATTTGAAATTCCTCATTCCCCTCACACCTGTAGAGGTTTTGAAAAAACGTTTAACTAAGCTTGGAGCTTAAAATGGAATTGAAGGTTCACAACAATCTGACACGTCAGAAAGAGAAATTCACACCTGTGCGAGCAGGTCATGTGGGTTTTTATTCTTGTGGACCCACAACCTATGATTTTCTCCACGTTGGTAACGCGCGCGCACTAGTTGTCGGCGACTTGTTTCATCGTATTTTAAAAGCACTCGACTTTGATGTGACCTTTGTTCGCAACTACACAGATGTGGATGACAAAATTATCGATCGTGCCAATGAACTCAAGGTTGATCCTTTGGTTCATGCTCAACGCTTTGTGGATGAGTGTCGCAAAGATATGGATTCGCTAGGAATGTTGCCAGCTACCTATACTCCCAAAGTTTCTGAGACGATGCCGGAGATCATTGAAATGATCGGCGACATTATTGATAATGGGGCCGGTTATGTGGTGGATGGTGAAGTTTTCTTCTATGTTGAGAAAGCTGATCACTACGGAAAACTTTCTAAAAAAGATCTCGAAGGTTTGCAGCACGGCCAACGTGTGGAAGTTGATAAACGTAAAAAGCATCCATCAGACTTCGTTTTATGGAAGCCTGCCAAACCAGGTGAGCCATCTTGGGAATCTCCTTGGGGCAAGGGGCGCCCTGGCTGGCATATCGAGTGTTCTGCCATGGCCAAGAAATTCTTAGGTGAAACGCTTGATCTTCACCATGGTGGAGTGGATCTGATGTTCCCTCATCATGAAAATGAAATCGCTCAATCAGAGGCGGCTAACGGAAAGAAATTCTGTAATTGCTGGGCCCATAATGAGTTTTTGAATTTTGGCACAGAAAAGATGTCTAAAAGCTTAGGCAACGTAGTGACCATTCGTAAGTTTATTGAAACTTACTCGGGTCAAGTGCTGCGCCAACTGCTTTTATCGGTTCACTATCGCGCGCGCATCGATTGGACGGACGAAGCAATTGAAAAAGCGCTACAAGATGTGACTCGTATTCATGAATTCGTCATTGAGCTCAGTAAAAAAACAGCCAGTTCTACGGCTCCAGCTTCAATAGAATTATCTGCCAGAGTAAATAATTTTAAAGAAAGTTTTATCGCCGAGATCGCTAACGATTTTAATTCAGCAGGTGCTCTTGGACAGTTCTTTGGCTTCATTCGTGATCTGCGCCGCGATTTCCTTGGCACGGATATTTCAACAGGTTCATTGCATCTAATTAAGGAAGCGATCGATTTTTCTAATTTGGCTCTTGGGCATATTCATGCTGATCCTGCTGCTTTAATGAAGCAGCTAGAGTCTCTAAAGGGTGCAGGTGATGTGGACGAAGCTTGGATTCAAGGACTGATCGAAGAGCGAAAGAATGCTAAGGCGACGAAGAATTGGGCGCGAGCGGATCAG